>CALVZD010000001.1 GCA_944372435.1 uncultured Clostridia bacterium
ATTTTCACCGTCTCACCTTGATTTGGAAGTGAGATGTAGGTGTTTTTTGATATGGCAATCTCAAACCCAATGCCGCCAACATCGAGCGACACACAATCCTCTCTTTTTTCCTCTATAATCCCTACAAGAAATGATATCATTGTTTTCTCCTTAAACTCTGTTTGTGTTCAGGCGCGGACTCGTTTGTGCATGCGTCAAAGCGACAGCAAGCGCATCGGCGGCGTCGTCTGGTTTTGGCACCTCTTTCAAGCCAAGTATGCTTTTTACCATAAACTGTATTTGCTTTTTTTCTGCCCTGCCTTGCCCTGTCAGCGCTTGTTTGATTTGCATAGGTGTGTATTCAAAAATGTTTTCACAGAATTTTTGCGCAGTCAAAAGAATAACGCCTCTCGCCTCCGCCACTGGAATCACCGTTTTTTGGTTTTTGAAGTAAAACAGCTCCTCCACTGCCACAGCGTCTGGATGATAGGCTTCAAAGAGCGAGCACAAAGCAGACTCAATGTTTTTTAGCCTTATCGCGATTGAATCCTCTTTTGGTGTTGTGATAACGCCATAGTCGATGACTTTGTTGTTTTTTGATGTGTCGATCAGCCCAAAACCTATGATCGCATATCCAGGGTCTATTCCAAGAACTATCATGTTAAAAGTATAATACATCGCAGCTTTGAAAGTCAAACAAAAATCCGCCTCTTGCGCTTTTTGATGAAATTTGTGGACAGCGCGCGCAAGCCCAAAATTTTGCTTTGCAAAATTTTTCGAGCCTGCAAGGTTCAGCTCGCGTGAGCGAGCGGCTTGCGCGCGCGTTGATGAAAAATTTTTATATCCATCATGCGTTGATGAAAAATTTTTATATCCATCATGCGTTGATGAAAAATTTTTATACACATCATGCGTTGATGAAAAACTTTTATACCCATCATGCGCTGATAAAAACTTTGCAAATCATTTTGATATAAAAAAACGAGAGCTTTCTCTCGTTTATTCTTCATCTGGAAGATTGACGTTGTGATAAACCTCTTGAACATCATCGAGGTCGTTTAACACATCAAGCATCTTTTGAAATGATGCCAGCTTGGTTGCGTCGAGGTCGACATACATATCCGGCACAAGCTGCGACTCCGCCATAACGACGTTGTATCCTGCATTTTCAAGCGCTTGTTTGACAGCACTCACCTCGTTTGGCTCCGTGGTGATTTCGATTTCGTCATCCTCTTCGACGACATCTTTTGCGCCAGCTTCCAAAGCATCCATCATAAGGGCGTCGCTGTCAAGCCCCTCTTCTCTCGGCACGATAATTATGCCCTTACGCTGAAAGAGATAACTCACACAACCGTTTGAGCCCAAGCTTCCGCCATGCTTGTCGAAAGCGTGACGAACATCGCCTGCTGTGCGGTTTTTGTTGTCGGTCAAGCACTCCACGATGACCGCCGATCCGCCTGCGCCGTAGCCTTCATAGACGATCGCCTCATAGTTGACTGCGCCAAGTTCGCCGGAAGCTTTCTTTATGCTGCGCTCGATGTTGTCGTTTGGCATATTGTTCTGCTTTGCCTTTGAGATAACATCGCGGAGCTTGGCGTTAGAGGACGGGTCAGGTCCACCAGCTTTGACTGCAACTGCGATTTCGCGCCCAATTTTTGTGAAAATTTTGCTGCGAGCAGCGTCCATTTTGCCTTTTGTGGCTTGAATGTTGTGCCACTTTGAATGTCCTGACATATTTTCTCCTCCTAAATTTTGTTTTTTGTTAGCTCAAACATGACTATCGAACCGCTGACCGCCGCGTTCAAGCTTTCTATCCCACTTTTCATAGGGATTGTGATTGTCATTTTGCAAAGCGACCTTATCTCGCTGCTTGCACCGTTGCCTTCGTTTCCGATGACTATGCCCACAGCGGATTTTGGTGAAAAATTGAAGATGCTTTCACCCTTCATATCCGTGCAGACGAGATTAAGCATGTTGTCACTTGCAAATTTGCAAAACTCTGCCCTTTCCATAGAGTGAACGGGTATGTTGAAAATCGCTCCTGCCGAGCTGCGAACGAGCTTTGGGTTGGTTGGCTTGACGCCGGAGATAACAAAAACTCTTTCCATGCCACTTGCCAAAGCGCTTCGGATCAGCGTTCCAACATTTCCTGGATCTTGAAGCCCATCCAAAACGAGAAAATGCGACTTCGGAGTTTCTACTATGGGTTGTGTGTATTCTGTCATAATACACACATTTTGTGGTGTTTTAACGCCAACTAGCTCCTTTAAAATCGATTCTTCTGCAACAAAAGTTGGGCAATCAAACTCGATGCCACAATAGTCCTTTGTCACCAGAGCGATCAAAGGTTTTTGACCACTTGCTATTGCGTCTTTAATGATTTTGTAGTTATCCAAAAAAAGCAAAAAATCGTTTTCTCTTTTTTGCTTTTTTAGTTCTTTGACAAGTGCTTTGCTTGCCTTTTGCATACTTAGGCCTTAACCTCACTCACAAGAGCGGCAAAAGCTGTTGGGTCTTTGACAGCGATGTCAGCAAGCACCTTTCTGTTAAGATCGATGTTTTTAGCTTTAAGTCCAGCGATAAACTTGCTGTATGAAATGTCGTTGAGACGGCAAGCTGCGTTGATTCTGGTGATCCAGAGGCTGCGGAAGTCTCTCTTTTTTTGTCTGCGGCCGATGTAAGCATACATCCCACTTTTCATCACCTGCTCGCGAGCAACTCTGTAAAGCTTTGATTTTGCGCCGCGATAACCTTTGGCTTGTTTTAAAATTTTTCTTCTTTTCTTCAATGCGTTAACGCTTCTTTTAATTCTCATGTTCCGCCTCCATTATTGTGCAAGAAGGGTTTTGATGTTTTTTGCGTTTTTGCCCGCAATATAGGAACCCTTTCTCAACTTTCTTTTTCTTGCTTGTGATTTTGTGGTCAAAAAGTGGCCTTTGGTTGGTCTTGCATATTTAACTTTTCCGTTTGCAGTGACATGAAAGCGTTTTTTTGCACCACTGTGTGTTTTTTGTTTTGGCATACTCTTTCTCCTTTTAGTTATTTTTGTGGATTGACAACGGCTATGATGTTTCGGCCATTGACTTCTGGCTCTTTGTCGCAGGTGCCGTGACCAGCGAGTTTTGCGATAAAGTTTTTGACAACCTCAACGCAGGTTTTGGCATACGCCTGCTGACGACCTCTCATTCTGAGTGTGACTTTGACCTTGTTGCCCTCAGACAAAAATTTGATGGCATTTGTCACACGATATGCGATGTCGTGGTCACTGATCGTCATAGAGAGCTGAATTTCTTTGATCTCCATCGTTTTTTGGTTGCGGCGAAGTTCCTTTTCTTTTTTGATGGTGTCAAACTTGTATTTGCCATAATCCATCAATTTGCAAACGGCTGGTTTGGATGAGCCGTTCATAAGAACAAGGTCGAGGTCCTTTTGATCGGCGATCGACTGAGCTGAAGAGAGCGACATCACTCCAAGCTGAGCTCCATCCTCACCGATAAGCCTGACTTCGTCGGCGGTGATTTGATCGTTGATTAACAGTTCTTTAAAAATAGTCGTGGTCTCCTTTTATAAAAAAATTTGGCAGAACGCAAAAGTTCCACCAAAAATAACTTCATCCTAGCCTTTTTTAGGCCTGCAAATTTCAAGTCATTTTAACACGGTCTGAATCCTTTGTTCGACCGGTGAGAAGTGGTCTTCTGCTTTCGTCTTGATTATATTAGCACAATCCGTTGCGCCCTGTCAAGCGATTTTTGCAAGTTTTTTTAGTTTTTAAACAAAAATAGTCTTTCGATTACTCTGCCTAGCCGCAAGATTATACGGTTGGCGTGCTTGATCGCTCTGCCCTTCATAATCGCTTTAAAAAAGATGGTCAGGCCTGCTATGAGTGAGCTGACAAGAGTTGAGATAAGCACGACTATGCTTGGCGAAGAGATATTTTTTGAAAGAGACATTATGACGCAGGCTCCACCAGCGCCGCTCAAAATGCCACAGATGTCCCCCACAACATCCGCACAAAACGAGCAGACCTTTTCTGAGTGTCTGCAAAGTTTTAAGGCAACTTGTGCGCCCGGATGCTTTTTTTCGACAAGTTTTAAAAAATAGTCTTCATCGCAGCTTGTGACCGCTATACCAATCATATCAAAAGCAACGCTGATCGAGATGAAAACCAAAATCAGCACTGTGGCTATCGCCGCGCCCAAAGTGCTCAAAATTGACTGACTCAAAAGCGAAAAAATGCTGGACAGACAGATTGAAACGACAAACATTTTAACTGCCCAGCGATAGCGTTTGAACTCGATCGTTTGAATTTTGGTTTTCTTGTCCTTTTGCATCAATATATTTATATTGATCGCGCGTTGCTAATATGATCCCTCGCGCGCGAGTCGCTTGAAAAAGCGAAAGAGCACCTTTTGAAAAAGGTGCTCAAAAAATTTTGCTTGCAAAATTTTGTCGCGCGCGGTATTATGTTATGTTTTTATAACAAAATAGCTTTAATATACGATGATTTCATCAAGTTTTTTTGAAAGATTTTCCTCAGTTGCAAAGATCTTTTCGCCTGTTGCTCGCAGCGTGATTTCGATGTTTCCGTTTTCGATAGTCTTTGGGCTGATGACTATTCGAACAGGTATGCCCATGAGCTCGCTATCCGTCAACTTGACGCCAGCTGAGGCGGCGCGGTCATCATACAAAACCTCAAAATTTTCTGCTTGCAGTCTGGCATACAATTTTTCGGCCTGAGCTCTGACGCGTTCGTCATCCAGCCTTAATGGGCAAAGATAGATGTGCCATGGCGCAACTGCCATCGGCCAGCATAAGCCTTTTTCGTCGCTGCTCTCCTCTGCTATGCTTGCAAGGCATCTGCCGACGCCGATCCCATAGCAGCCCATAATTGGGTTCATCGCAGAGCCATCCGGATTGCTGACAGCAAGCCCCATCGTTTTGGTGTAGCGCGTGCCGAGCTGAAAAATGTTGCCGATCTCGATACCGCGTTTAACAAGCAACTCATGGCCACAAACTGGGCACTTTTCGCCCTCTTTGACTTTGGAGATGTCCACATATCTTTCTGGTTTGACATCTCGAGTCATGCTGACGCCGATAAAGTGATAGCCTTCTCTGTTTGCGCCTGTCACAAAGCTTTCTAGCCCTTCCAAGGATTTGTCATAATATATCTCAGCGCCCTCAACGTTGAGGTTCACGCAGCCTATGTTGCCTTTGACGAGCCCACTTTCAGACAGGTCCTTTATTGCGATGTCCGATCCAACCAGAATTTTTAGTTTTGCCTCATTGACCTCTTTGTCGCCGCGCAAAAAGGCAATCACCACCCTTTTGCTGTCGCCAACGACGGCATAGCAAACCGCTTTTGCAATTTGTGAGGGGTTTTTGTTGAGGTTTGAGCACACCTCGTCGATTGTTTTGGCCTCGCCTGTGAAAACCTCGGTTTTGACGCCAAAGATATGCTCGTTTTCCTCTGGAATTGAGGTTGCAACGTCGACATTTGAAGCGGTGTCGCAGTGTGGGCAGACTATGATCGTGTCCTCGCCGATATCGGTGAGCAGTTGAAACTCATCAGCAACTTTTCCGCCCATCATGCCTGAGTCAGAATGCACCGAAATCACTTTTTTCATGCCCATGCGATGAAAGATTCGAAAATATACGTCATACACTTTGCTGTAATAGCTTTCTAGGTCTTTTTGAGTGGCGTGAAAGGAATAGGCGTCTTTCATGGTGAACTCTTTCACTCTTATAAGCCCTGCCCTAGGTCTTGCCTCATCGCGATATTTTGTTTGAATTTGATAGATCATAAACGGCAGCTGATCATAGCTTTTCAAACTGCCAAGAGCTGAGTGCACAGCCGCCTCTTCGTGCGTCATGCCAAGCACCATGTCGTGCCCTGTGCGGTCTTTAAAGCGCAACAGCTCCTCTGCGATCGAGTTGTATCTGCCCGAAAGCTCCCAAAGCTCGCGAGGCATCACGACTGGGAAAAGGCACTCCTGTCCGTCGAGCGCGTCCATCTCCTCGCGAATTATCTGTTGCAGTTTCAGATTGATGCGTTGAGCCGGAGGAAGCAAAGTGTAAATTCCGTTTGACACCTGCTTTATGTAGCCCGCTCTGACAAGATAAGCGTGGCTTTTTGAGCTGGCTCCCGCAGGATTATCTTTCAGCCTTTCGCCGACAAGTTTTGATAGTTTCATTCTTCCTCCTCTATTTTTAGTCCGTCGATCGTGTTTTTGATCGTCAGCATTTTGCCTTTGACAAATTTCAAACTTTCGTGGCAAAATTTGATCAGCTCGCCGCCCTCTTCAAAAAGTTTGGAAGCCTCATCCAAGGTTGTGCTTTGAGAGGACAACTTTTCGGTTATTTCACCGAGCCTTTCAATAGCCTTTTCATATGTCAATTTTTCAGTCATTTTTCACCTCTTCCGGCTGAGCGATCACCCTGCCGTCATAAAATGCGATCTCTATTTTTGATGATAGCACAACGGCTTTTGCGTTGTCAACAACTTTGCCGTTTTGCTCAATTTTTGCATAGCCTCTTTTGAGCACCGCCTTTGGATCGAGACTTGCAAGCGTCTTTTCCAAAAGTCCAAGCTCATATTCGTGGTCTTTGATAAGGCTGTCGCAAGCCATAATGAAAGAGTTTTTTGCGCTTTCAAAAGAAAGCTCACTGCTGTGAACCAGCCTGTCAAAAGCGTTTGTGAAGGCGACCGTCGCACTTTTAAGCTGCAACCTTTTTTTGCCGGTTTCGCTCGTCAAAAGTTCGGCAGCAGCGGATGGGGTTGGCGCGCGCAAGTCGCTGACAAAATCTATGATCGTAAAGTCGGTTTCGTGCCCAACCGCCGAGATCAAAGGCTTGTGACACTCAAACGCGGCTCTCGCAACTCTTTCGGTGTTGTAAGCGGCAAGATCCTCCATCGAGCCTCCGCCTCGCGCCACGATGATGACATCGATTTGGTCGAAATCAGAAAGCGCTTCAATCGCCCTTGCAATTTCTTCCTCTGCGCCTTTGCCTTGAACTTTGACAGGATAGAGCGCGATGTTAATCGAAGGGTCTCTTCGCCAGCTGACGCTGCAAATATCATGAATGACAGCCCCCTCTTTTGAAGTTATCACGCCGATCGTTTTGACGCTTGCAGGCATCGGCTTTTTTTTGCTTGGGTCAAAAAGCCCCTCTTTTTCCAGCTTTTCTTTCATCATCAAAAATTGCAGATAAAGCTCGCCCTGCCCAAATTTTTCGGCTTTGCTGACAACAAAAGAAAGCCTGCCGCCTTTGACATAATAGTTTGGCGAGCCGGTCACAACAAGCTTGGCGCCCTCTTGAATCGAGTCGAAAACAAAACTTGAAAAGCAGACGCAGCTGATCGAACTTGCCTCATCTTTGAGAGAAAAGTAAAGCACATTTCGCGTTTTTGAAACGCCAAAAACTTCTCCGACAATCTTGATGTTGTGGAGAAGTTCTTCCGCGTCGAAAATCTGTTTTATATAAGTGCTGTATTGTGAAACTGTCAGCGTGCTGAGAGGAGTCATCTCACTCCCCCTTTAACGCTGAGCTTAAAACGCCGTTGATAAATTTTGGAGAATCTGATGTGGAATAGAGCTTTGCGATCTCCACCACTTCGTTTATCACCACCGGAGCCGGAATTTTGAGATAGTCGATTTCGGTCAGCGCCTCGCAAAGTAATGCGAGGTCTATTTTGTGAACACGATCGATCGAATAGCCAACGAGAAGTTTTGAAATTTTGTCCTCAATCGCTGCTTTGTTTTGCTGATAGGTTGAAAAAATCTGCCTTGCAAACTCGACATCCTTTTCGCCAAGTTCTGACCATAGCTCGTCGTCGACAGGCTGCTCGGTGAAGAAACGCTCAAAAATCATTTTAAAGGCCTGCACGCGTGAATTTCGCCTCATTTCACACTCCGCTATCGATCCTGTCGCAAATGACTTCCATGATGTGAACATTGATGTTTGAAGCTTTTATTTCCACCATGCTGGAAAGGTTGTTTTTGACATTTTCTTGAATTTTAAAGGCAAGCTCTGGCACGCTTTCGCCGATATAGACGTCGACATAAACATCAACCTTGACCGCGCCGTTTGCGTCAAATTTGACGACAACGCCCTCGTCATCCTCTTTTTTTAGCAAGCGTTTAAGCCAAGAGCTTTTGCTTTTTGAAAGCCTTGCCACCCCTTTGATCTCTTTTGCTGCCAGGCTGACGATAGAAGACAAGATCGCCTTGTCGCAAGTTATCTTTCCGCCCTCGCCATAAAGTTTTGTGTCTGCCATAAATTTCTCCTAATCTATGACATCATTATAGCATAGTTTAAAAAATTTGCAAACTAAACTACCGGTATAACATCAATATTTTCAATTCCAAGCCCAAGATATGACTCAGAGATTTCAACGATCTGCGCATTTTGAGCATCAGTCATGGTGGCAGAGTCGATGACGATTGTCACTTTTGATGGTGAAATTGCAATCACGCAGTCATTAAAGCCCAAGCCCTTAATCAGCCCTTCCACTTTGAGTTCGGTGTCCATTTGAGCGATGAGCGCTTCTCTTGCAGCATTGGCACTTGCTATTTCATCAGCGGTGGCAGTTTCGCTGCTTGCAAGCGCTTCATAATACAAAAGCATTTGGTCGCGCTGAGTTTCTCGATCCTGTCTGTATGCGGCAAAGTAGGATGTTGTCACTGTTGTACTGACTGGCGTTTCGTCCACAGAGTTGTTCAGTGCGATGTTGAGATATCCAGTCACACCAAGTAGCACAATCATAACTGCGACGATGATGATTTTTGTTCTCTTTTTCATATTTCTCTCCTTTTAAGAACGCGCTAAAATTATTATGTTTTCACTTGAAACTTCGATGGCAGAGCCTATCGCGCTCATCAAACTCATCTTGACTGAGATGTCGTCAGCGCCTGAGGCCGTGACCAGCACTCCTTTTATTGTTGGAAAGATCTCCTGCGTGAGCACTGGCTCGCCATTGACAAGCACGACGGAAGTGGTCGTTTGAGTGCCAGACGAAGTTTCTCTGACGCTTTCCTCGGTGGCGTAGACATACTCGAAGCCATTTTCGAGGGTTATGGCAACGCTCACCTCTCCTGCGCCTTTCACCGTTGAGAGCAGATCTTCAAGCTTGGCTTCAAGCGAAGCGGCATATTGCTCGGCAGAAGTGACCGCGGCAGGCTGCTGCTCGTCTGTCTCCTGCGGCGTGCGGAGAAAGGAAAAATACACAATAATCAAAACGAGCGCAAACAGGATGGCCAGTCCTATTTGAACTTTGCGATTTGACTTTAACAGAGAAACAAGTTTTTCAAACTTTTCTGAAAACTTATCTTTCAAAGTGCACGCTCCTTTCATCGACGTTGACGCGAGACTGAATCAGCTTCAAAATCTCCCCTTCGATGTCTATAATATTTGTATGTTCAGCCTTGTCCGTTATGACTAAATTTTCAAGTTCGACATAAATCGATTCAATCGAAAAACTTGTGGCATAATTGTCGCATGACACGCTGACTGAAACGTTTTCATAGCCGGCATCCTGCACAGCGAGTGAGAGCTCCTCTTGCAGCGCTTCGGTTTTGTAGACATTCAGCTGAAAGAGATAATCTTCTTGCAGCGAGAACTCCTGCTCGGAGGTGATTTCGGAGAAGCTGAATTGTTTGCCCACAAGCGATGGAAGCGGCGCGATTATCACCAGCACGACAAAAAACGAAAAGATCGAGCGGATATATTTGTTCAGCGTTCCATCCGGCAAGATAAGCTCAACGATGACCGAGATTATCACGATGCCTGCGATTGAAAGAATCCATGACGAAACTGACGAAAACATTTTGCCTCCTTAAAGTATATTTGCGCTGCACATCACAAGCCCAGTCAAAATCATATACATGAAAGACACTGCCACAAGCATTGAGATAAGAAGAGACATATTTTTTGAAAGCGTGCTGACAAAGGACGCGATCTTTCCGTCGCCGAGCGGCTCGATAATCCCTGCCATAAGCTTTAATGCGAGCATAAAGATGACGAGCTCTAAGATTGGCGAGAGCAGTGTTCCTGCAAGCAGCAAAAGCCCAGCGGCGCCGATAGCGTTTTTGATGAGGCTGGAAGAAGCGAGCAGAATATAAAAGCCGTCAGAGATATATGAGCCGACGAGAGGGATATAGCTTTTTATGGCAAATTTTGCCGTCTTGATCGAAAGCCCGTCGATAGAGCCAGCCGTGATCCCCTGCACAGCGGCAAAGCCGATGAACACTGTGAAAACTATGCCCACGATCCACTTAAACAGAGAGCGCATAAAGCCGATCAGCTTGTCCAATTTTACATTGTTTGAAAGGTTTGAAACGAGTGCCAGCACGGTTGAAATCAAAAACAGAGGCAGCAAAATCATCGTGAAAATGTTTATCACAAAGCTGGAAAGAAGTGCCATCGCTGGCTGATAGACCGACACCGAAACATTGCCGCCAACAGCAGTCAGCATCGTGAGCAAAATTGGAAAGACGGCATCCATTTGAGATTTTATCGAAGTGAGTGTGTTTGAAGTGAGAGTGATCATTTGCATGACGATAGAAAATGTCAGAATAATCACCACACCATATGTGACAAAGTGAATGATGGAGCCGACTGACTTTTTGCCAAAGCTAGGCTTCAAATTTTGCATCATTCCACCAAGGATCGAAACCGCGATTATGGTTGCGATCACGGGTAGAAAAGTGAGCACTCCGTCAAAGATGAGGTTTAAGATTGCCTCCCAAACCGAAGAGGAATCGCTAGCAAAATCGCCGTTTATGATCGAGACGAGTTTGTCAAAAAAACTCATTCCACCAAAAAGCTCGCTCCCACCCTCGGAGCCGTTCAATATATCTTCAAGCTCAGAAAAATCCAAATCTCCAAGCTGGTCATCTATCGCTTGGTCCAGCTCTTCTTCCAGCGACTCCTCTTCGCTTGACGCCGACAGCGCAAAGCTGGGAGTTTTGGATATGGCGGAGGTTAGCAAAATTGCAGGCAAAGCCAAAAGCGAAAGCATCAAAACGGCAAGAGAAAACTTTTTCATGTCGGCAGCAGCTCCATAACAATGCCGACTATGCTTGTTATTATCGGAAGCGCCATAACGAGAATGACGATTTTTCCGCCAAGCAAAATTTTGTCGCCAAGCCCTCCGCTGCCTGCATCAGCACAAAGGCTTGCTGAAAATTCGACGAGGTAGCCGACTCCGATGATTTTGAACACGAGTGACAAAAGCTGACTGTTGACTCCGGTGCGATTTGCAATCGAGCTGATGAGCGAGATCGCACTTGTCAGCGACGACAAGATCATAACGAGAATGATGAGACCGCCCACAATCGAAACGAGCATGGCAAAATCTGCCCGCACCGGCTTTAAAATCAGCACGGCGATGCAGGTTACCAGCCCTATCCCGATGATCTTGAAAATGAGTTCCACTTTTGCCTCGCTTTTTATCCAAAATCGAACATCGTTTTTATCGTTCCAAACAGGTCGCCGATGAGTGACAGCACCATGACAAGCACTATGACAAGTCCAGCAAGCGTTGCGAGCGTGCCGATCTCCTCTTTGCCTGTCTGCTTTAAAATTTGTGCGACGACCGCTGTCAAAATGCCAATCGCGGCGATCTTGAAAATGATTTCAACTCCCATGCCCAGCCTCCTAAAGCATTATGACCAGCAAAAACAGCCCTGCAACTACCCCAAGCTTTACGCAAAGCGAGCCATATTTTTTGTTTTCAGATGCGCATTTGTTTAAGCTGTCATCAAAACGTTTGGAAAAGTTTGCGATCTCCTTACTTTGGCCGAGCACGTCGCTTCTGCCCAAAGAGCGAAAGAACAAAAAGACGGTCTCCTTTTCCTCGGGCTTTAAAAATTGGATGTTTTTGAAAAGTTCGCTCTGGCTGAGTTCGGCGCTTCCGCCCAAATATGCCAAAAAGTTTTTGTCAAGCCCAAACAGATTTTTCTTGTTCTTTTCATCCATATCCTCGATGAGCTTTTTCAGCCGCTCGCGCGAGAAATTTATTTCAACATCAAGCTTTTGCGCAAACATAATGAGCGCGGAGTAAAAGTTTTCTCGACGCTTGTATTTGAGCGACATAAAAAACCCAACCGCTACACAAAAAACGAACAAAACCGCCATGATGATCCACTTCATATCAACCTCCTAAAATTCACCAGCGCAGCAAGCGCGAAAAATTTTCGTCGAAAATTCCCTCAATCGTGCCAGGCCCATCACGCATTGAAAGCAGCACAAACCTTTTGAAAATTTTCTCTTCTAAAATCTCTCTGAACGCAAGCTTTTTTGAAAAGGCCTCGATTGAGTCGGAATGCGCGGAAGCTATGATATTCACCCCAGAATTTGAGGCATATTTGACGGCTTCCATATCCTCCCACTCGCCGAGTTCGTCTGTGACAATAACGTTTGGCGCAAGCGATCTTATGCCGTTTTCAAAGCCGATTTTTTTGCTTGAAAAGCTGATGACATCCGAAAACACACCAAGCCCTCGCCCTATGTTCAGCTCGCCCCTTTCGTCCAATACAAGGATGTTGTAAGCAAGATTGCGCTCGGAAAGCTGCCAAACAAAATCACGCAAAAAAGTTGTTTTGCCGGCGCCTGGCGGCGAAATGACGAGGGTGTTTAAAATTCCGCTGTCTTTAACTATCGAAGAGAACGCTTTGAGCGAGCAATTTCGGATTTCGTGAGGGATGCGGATGTTGACAGAGGAAAACGCCGTCATGGTTTTCAGCACGCCGTTTTCTTCGACTACATTTCCTGCAAGGCCTATCCTCACGCCCTCGCTTGTCACGATGTAGCCTTTTTTTATCTGCTCGTTGACCGAATAGATCGAGCACTCACTCGCGCGAAAAACTATCTCTTCGATCATAGATTTGGTGGCATAGATCGCCCTGCTTGCCTCTTTGCAAGGCCCAGAATCGCCGAGAAAAATCTTTTGCCCGAGGCAGGATAAAAGTACAGGCTTGTCCGCCCTTAATCTGATTTCATTTAAACGCGAAAAACCCACTTTGTTTAAAAGCGGTCTGAAAATCTGATCTGGCAAAATCCCTTCCAGCATATCACGCCTCCTGAAAAGAGTATATGAGCTGGTGGCTTTGGCGTATGAAAAACAAAAATGCAAATTTTGTCAAAAAAAATTAAAAAAATTTCAATTTAAAACAAATAGTCAAACGTTTCGATTTGCAAGATGAAAAAACTCAAATTTTTTTGAAGCATTAAGGGTTTTAACGCAAAAATAAACATGACGGCGTTTTCTCCATGCACCCCACAAAACACAAAATTGCTCTCACAAAGTTTTTTCTTTAATCATCAAAGCAATGCGATCTTTACAAAAGTCAAGAATATAAAAAGCATGGCGATCTCTGCAATCACAAGCCTTGTGTCGTTAGATATAAAAAAAGCTATTATGTTATGTTTTGATAACATAATAGCTTGAAAACCTTAGTTTTTGCAACGCTCGAGATATGAACCGTCGCGAGTGTCGATGCGAACGCGATCGCCTTGATTGACAAAAAGAGGAACGCTGATCACAAAACCTGTTTCAAGTTTTGCAGGTTTTGAGGCTGACTTTGAGGTGTCGCCCTGCACTGCTGGTTCACAATCAACAATTTGAAGTTCAACAAAGGTTGGAGGATAAACAGCAAACGGAGTGCCCTTGTAGAAATACATCGTTGCGTTCATATTTTCCACCATAAAGTTGAGCGCGTCTTCAACGGCATCCTTGTTAAGTGGGATTTGGTCGAAAGTTTCGGTATCCATAAAGTAGAAAAGCTCGCCGTCGCTATAGAGATAGGTCATCTCCTTTTTTTCAATGACTGCTGATTGAAATTTGTCTGACGGGTTGAAAGTGGTCTCTTTGACTTGACCTGTCATAACGTTTTTGATTTTTGCTCTTACAAATGGCGAACCTTTGCCTGGCTTAACGTGCAAAAAGTCGATAACGGTGTAAACCGCGCCATCCATTTCAAAAGTTGTTCCTTTTCTAAATTCACCTGCTGTGATCATAAAGTTTTCTCCTTTTTTTGTGACTTTGTTAAAACAATTTAATTTTACCTTATTATTCTATCATAACTTGCTTTTCTTGCCAAGTGTTTTTTGATAAATTTCTTTCATTTCTAGTGCATCTTCTGCCATTTTGCCGGAGGATTCGCAAATTATGTGTGGCGAAAGGCCCAAAGATATCAATGCGTCGCAGAGCGGTTGAAAATCTGGACCATAAAGTTCGTCTTCGAAAGTCAGGTGCCTGATCTCGCCTTTGCTGCCATACTCGATTTTTGAGAAGTGAATGTGGCATTTTTCAGTTCGCTCTCTGCCGATGAGTTCGATTGAGCGAGCAAAGATTTTGACAAAGTCGTCTTTTGTTTTAAGCGAGCCCTGAGTTAAAGCGTTTATGTGCCCAAAATCGAAGGTCGGCAAAAGGTGGCTGTTTTGCGCGCAGATTTGCAAGATTTCTTCATATGTTCCGATCTGTTTGGTCTTTCCCATAGTTTCAGGACAAAGATATACCCCCTCCAAAAGCCCCTGTTTTTCAAGATTGTCCGCAAGCTCTCCGATTCTGCTTTTTGTAAGCAAAAACGCCTGCTCTCTGCTGAGATTGCCCTCAGAACCCGGATGGAAAACCAAACGCGAACCTTTGAACTCTTTCAAAAATTTGAGACCTGTTGTTATGTAGCCATATGTTTTTGCAAGAAGTTCGCTGTCTTGCGAAGCGAAGTTGATAAAGTAAGGCGCATGGATTGAAAGCTCAATGCCCTGCCTTTCAAACTCCTGGCCAATCTGTCTTGCTGTTTCAAAACTCATGCGATAGCCTCTGCCAAACGAGTATTCATATATATCGAGCCCCTTTTCCTTAACCCATTTTGCAGCTGCAAGTGTTCCGTCGTTGCCCTCTGCATAAAATGAATCGCTGTTTCCAGCAGGTCCAAACAAAGCTTTCATGTTTTCTCCTTAAAATAATCTTGTTTCAAGTTTTAAAAAGTTTTTTTCAATTTTTCCTATGCCTAAAAACACATTTGAATAGATTTTGTAGTTTCCATCAGGTTTTTCGACAAAAATTTTAGCACCGTTGAGCAGCTTTTGAGAACTTTCTTTTTCGACCAAAATTTTTGGATAGTCAAACAAGGTCTCTGGTGCGATCAAATGAAATTTGCCTGCTTTTAAATCATCCAAAGTGAAAGCGTCTTTGAGTTGAAAATCTCCACATTTTGTGCGTATTATGTCATAACACACACCACACGTTGAAAATTCTGTGGCAAGATCGCGAGCGAGCGCTCGGATATATGTGCCAGCAGAGCAGCTGACTTCCAGCTCAAAAAAGTTTTCAGAAAGCTCTCGCAATACCTTTATAGAATAGATAGTCACTTTTTTAGGCTGCAAAACAACATCTTCGCCTTTGAGTGCAAGCTGATATGCCCTTTTTCCGTTCACTTTTTTTGCTGAATAACTTGGCGGAAGCTGATTTTGCTCTCCTGTGAATTTTGAAAGCACCTCTTCCAGCATTTTTTTGGTTATTTTTTTGCATTCGACCTTTTCGATTTCTCCTTCAAGGTCAAAGGTGACGCTTTTTTCACCAAATTTTATTTTTGTTGTGTAGGTTTTATCCTTTTTGAGAAAATGGTCGAAAAGTTTGACTGCCGAATTGATTGCCACCGGCAAGAGCCCCTCAGCTTCGACATCCAAAGTCCCCAAGTGCCCCGCTTTTTTTGCGCCGAGAGTTTTTTTGACAAGGTTCACCACCGAAAAAGAGGACATCTTTCGAGGCTTGTTTATCAAGATTATTCCGCTTGCATCAAAATTTTGTGCGTTCATATGCTGCTCCTTAGCGGTTTTCGCGTATTGCTTTCAAAATCGCTTCACGCACTTGTTTTAAATTGCCTTTCAATATGCATCCAGCGGCTTGAGCATGCCCTCCACCGCCGAGTTTTTGCGCTATCTTTGCAACATCCACGCTTGGCATCGATCTGAAGCTGCACCTAAAAAAGTGGCGACCGGTTTGTTTGATGAGACAAGCAATGTTTATGCCGTCGAGATAAATTAGGTCGTTTGTGAACTTTACTTCGCTTTCCTTCAAGCCAAAAGTTTTAAAATCTTTTTGTGTGATTTGAGTGATCGCGATGTCGTTGTCATAGATTTTTATTTGCTCAAACGCCTTCGACCTAAGCTTTTCTGCGGCGAGCGATTTGGTTTTGAATATGATTTGATTGACCTTTTGTGTGTCTGCCCCAAAACTTGCAAGTTTGAAGGCATTTTGATAGGTGTCTTTTGTGACATTTGTTGTCAAAAAGCTTGCCGAATCGCTTGCAAGGCCTGCAAAGAGATAGGTTGCAGCTTTTTTGTTTGGTTTTTTGCCAATTTTTTCGATGAGGTTTAATATAACCTCGGCGGCAGAGGATGCGTTTTGCACAATTTCAACTGAGGCGGATTTAAAAATCCCCTTGTGGTGATCGAGACGCAGCGTGTTTTTTTGTGAGGCAAAAAAGTCTGCGTGTTTGCCAATCAAATTTAAAGATGCTGTGTCGACGAGGATGCAAAGGTCGCAGGGTTTTGGCTGAGCGGAGAGCAAATTTGGATCGAAGAGCTTTGCGTCGTTTGGTGAGATTTCATCGTCAAGAAAGAGCTGCACCTTTTTTCCCTGCGATTTTAAAAACTCACCTAACCCAAACATCGATCCGAGTGCGTCGCAGTCATATGAGGTATGTGAAAACACGGCAACAGTTTTTGCCGCGTTTATCATAGAAGTTGCTTTTTCAAATTTGTTCATCTTCTTCCTCTTTTGGTGGAATGTTCAGCCCTTTCAAAAGCTCGTCAACACGCATTGCGTTTTGCAGATTTTTGTCGAAAACAAATTCGAGTTTTGGCAGATATGGCATATCGAGCATCTGAGAGAGTTTGTGTTTGATAAAACCCTCAGAGTTTTTGAGAGCTGCGATGACAGAATCAGCGCGCTTGTAATCGCCGTTTGTTATTGCTATTTTGACTTTGCAATGGCGAAAATCCTGCGAGAGCTTCACTTCGCTCACTCCAACAAAATCATCGATCCTCGGATCGTTCATTTGAAGATGCAGAATGTTTTGAAGAGCCTTTTGCAGTTGCGAGTTTGCCCTTTCAATCCTCATTGACATATCTCACCTCTTTATTGGTTCGCTGACAAAAAACTCGATAGTATCGTCCTCTTTAAAGTCGATGTTGTCGCGCAGTTTTATGCCGCACTCATAGCCTTTGACTACCTCAGCCTTTTCGTCTTTGACGATTTTCAAAGACTCAACGGTTGTTTTGCCGATTTCCTCGCCAGCACGCATAACCTTTGCGATGCAGCCGCGAGTCACTTTGCCGTCTTTCACCATGCAGCCCGCAATTTTGCCGGCGGTCGAAAGCTTGAACACAACTCTGATTTCAGCCATACCGATATACTTTTCTTCGTATTTGACTGTCAGCATGCCGTTTATCGCGCGCGTGATGTCGTCGACAACTTCATAGATGATCTTGTATTCTTTGATTTCGATCTTCTGTCTTTCAGCCAGCTGCTTTGCTTTTGCAACAGGTTTGATATTGAAAGCTATGATCACCGACTGTGTTGCGTCTGCAAGGATGAGATCGGATTCTGTCACAGCGCCTGGTGCAGCATGAACGATGTTGACTTTTGCCTCCTCGTTCGAGATCGGCGAAAGCGTTGAGATCAAAGCTTCAAGCGAGCCTTTTGTGTCCGCTTTTATGATAAGGTTGAGATTTTTGAGTGTGCCCTCATGCACTTTGTCCATAAAGTCATCAAGGCTGACGCCACTCGTTTTGAGAGCGTTGGCTTTTTTGATCTTGTCGATCCTTTCTTGGATGACTTGTTTAGAAAGCGACTCGTTGACCTCATAGAAAGCGTCGCCAGAAGATGGAACATCGTTGAAGCCAAGCACCGACACAGGCGTTGAAGGAGCCGCCGATTTGACAGGCTTGCCGTGTTCGTCAAACATCGCCTTGACTTTGCCGTAGGTCAAGCCTGAAAGGAAGGAGTCGCCGATGTTGAGCGTGCCGTTTTGCACGAGAACTGTTGCAACTGGCCCGCGATTTTTGTCGAGCTCGGCCTCCAAAATAACACCGGTTGCAAGGTGTTTTGGATTTGCTTTGAGCTCTTCCATTTCAGCAACGAGCAAGATCATAGATTTGAGTTCATCGAGCCCTTGACCTGTTTTTGCCGAAATAGGAACGCAGATCGTGCTGCCGCCCCACTCCTCTGGCAGCAGGTCATGTTCGGCGAGCTGCTGTTTGACTCTGTCGATGTTTGCCTCTGGCTTGTCGATCTTGTTGATCGCAACGATCACAGGAACGCCAGCCGCTTTGATGTGATTGATCGCCTCAACAGTTTGTGGCATAATGCCGTCGTCAGCTGCCACAACAAGGATCGCGATATCCGTCGACTTTGCGCCACGAGCGCGCATTGCGGTGAACGCAGCGTGACCTGGTGTGTCGATAAAAGTGATCTTTTCGTTGTTAAAAGTGATCTGATATGCACCAATTTTTTGGGTTATGCCACCAGCTTCGCCTGCGACGACATTCGTCTTTCTGAAAGCGTCGAGCAGCGATGTTTTGCCGTGATCGACATGGCCCATGACTGTGACGATTGGTGGGCGTTTGACGAGCGATGCAGCATCTTCTGAGGCTTGATTTTGCTCTTCGAAAAGTTTTTCTTCCATAGTTTTGTCAAGCTTAAGCTCGAGCGTTACGCCAAGCTCGCTTGCAACAAGTTCGGCGGTTTCAAAGTTGATGCTGGAGTTGATTGTTGCCATGATGCCGAGCAGCATAAGCTTTTTGACGATTTCAGCAACAGGTCTGCCTGTTTTTTCGCTGAGGTCCTTTATTGTGATCTCGTTGGAGGTTATAACGGCGTGTGTGACTTTTGGAGCGACAGTCGTTTCTTGCTTTTTCTTCAATTTGTTGGTCGCCTTGCGCGTGCCCATCGTCGACTCTTCAAAGTCGTTGTTTTCGTCGAGCATAATCACGCTTTGGCGCCTTGGATCGACAGCTTTTTTTGCTGGCCTCGTTTTTTCATCGAGGTTTTTCTTTTGTGGGTTTTTGTTTTTGTTGCCAAAAGTGCGCTCTGGCTGAACTGCGATCGTTTCAGCAGGTTCGTGATTGGCAAAAGATCGAAAATTGTTGACCTTTGTCGAAATAAATTTTGCGCTTTTTCCTGTTTGTTGTTGCGGCTTTGAGTCGAAAGCTTTTTGCTTGCCACCAAAATTTTGCTTGCGCTGATCGCCGCTTTGTTGCGGTCTTTTATCATCAAAGCGCTTGAAGTTGTTGTTTGGCGCCGGCTTTGAATTTGAAAAAGACGGAGATTTTTGCGGTTTTTGAGGCTCTTCGGCTTTTGGCTTTTGCTGCTCTTGCTCTTTGATTTTTTGAGCTTCCTGCTTTGCAAGTTTTTCCTTTTTTGACGCTAAAAGCTGTTTTGAATGATCTTCAAGCTGTGATTTTAGAGCTCGCAAATCCCTGAGCAGTTCAAGCAAACTGCCCTCTTTTTGCATATTGTGAATTGTTTTTAGATTGTTTAATGCTTGATTTGCCAAACTATTCTCCCTGATTAAGATATTTTTTTATTTGCTCGCTAAGACCTAAATTTTTTATTCCAACAAGTTTGCAGTTTTCGATGCAGACAAGCTCGGAAAGATTTTCGATCTCAGCGCCGCTAACTCCCCTTTCGACTAGGCTTTGATAGATTTTTTTGCTTGTTTTGCCGGCGTTTTTGTCGATAAGCGTGAGGTATAGCTTTTTTTGATAGCCGTCAAGTTTTTCGCTGCCGACAATCAGATATCCCGCCTTTTTGGCAAGGCCGAGATAGGACATTATTTTTTCTCGCATTCGCTCTCCAATTGTTGATAGACTTCGTCAGGCACTTGGCATTTGAAGGCCTTGTTTAAAACTTTTTGTTTTTTAAGTTTTGCCCTGCAAGCGCTTTCTGAGCAGACATATGCGCCTCGGCCGCCTGCTTTGCCGGTTTTGTCGACAAAAATTTCGCCCTGTTTGTTTTTTACGACGCGCGTGAGCGAACGTTTATCCTTCATCTCTCGGCAAACTATGCACATGCGAAGAGTTTCATTCTTCATCATCACTCCCCGTTATCTCCTCAAGATCGTCGAAGGATTGGAACGAATCATCGTCGTCAAGTTCGGTGAGCTCATACTCAACCTCTTTTTCCTCTTTTTGCTCTTGTGCCGGCGCGATTGAGCTTTCTGGCTTCACTTCGATCTTCCAACCTGTAAGTCTTGCAGCAAGGCGAACATTTTGACCATTTTTGCCGATTGCGAGTGAAAGTTTATCGTCAGGCACGATGACCCTTGAAGCCATCAGGCTTTCATTTGTTTCAACGCTCAAAACTTTGGCTGGGCTGAGCGCACGAGCGATGTATTCAAGTGGATCGTCGCTGAAAAGGATCAGATCGATTTTTTCGCCGTTGAGTTCGGACACGATCGTGTTGATTCTTATGCCATGATTGCCAACGCAAGCGCCAATAGCGTCAACATTTGGCTTGTCTGAATAAACTGCAACCTTCGACCTGTTGCCGGGGTCGCGCGCGATGTTTTTGATTTTAACCTCGCCGTTTGCGATTTCAGGAATTTCAAGCTCGAACACCTTTCTGACAAAGCCAACGTTGCTTCTTGTCACTTGAATTTGTGTGCCGTGGAAGGAATCTTTAATATTTTTCACATAGACCTTTATGCGCTGGCCGACCTCATATTTTTCGTTTGGAATTTGGTCGGAAGGCAGCATGATCCCCTCAACATGAGAGCCAGTTATTTGAACATAAACGGTGCCGTTGTCGATCCTTTTTACTATGGTTGTGAGAAGCTCGTCCTCTTTTTCAGAGATCTCAGAAACCGCGATTCCACGCTCTAACTCTTTGAGTTTTTGCATAACGACCTGCTTTGCAGTTTGAGCTGCAATTCTGCCAAAATCCTTGGTGGATTCCTCCTGCGAGACGATGTCGCCAAGCTTGTAGCTTTTTTTGATCAAGCGCGCCTCGCCCAGTGAGATCTCTTTGTCAGAGTCCTGCACCTCGTCAACGATGGTTTTGTAGGAATAAATTCTGATCGTGTTCTTTTCAGGGTTGATTTTCACGCTGGCGCTTTTTGCCTCGCCATACATCTTTTTGTAGGCCGATGTGAGAGCTGTTTCGAGAGCCTCGATGAATTTTTCCTTGTCAATTTTCTTTTCGGTTTCCAAATCTTCAAGCGCTTGGAAGAAGTCTTTGTTTATCATTTTTTTCTCCTTTTAAAATTTTATCACAGGCACGATGTGCGCGATAAGTTCTCGGTTTATTGTGAGCGGTTTGTCCTTTTGCAAAATTGTCACTTGTGTTTGCGAAAAGCTTTCAAGAGTGCCGACAAACTTTTTTTCTCCGTCCAACTTTTTGAACAGTGTGATTTCAACCTCTTTGCCCAAGTTGCGTTTAAAGTCGCGCTCGGTTTTGATAGGGCTGTCTATCCCCGGCGAGCTGACGCTCAAAATGTATGGCTTGTCGTCGGTTGGGTTGAGTTCGTCCAAAATTGGGTCGATCGCCTTGGTCACTTTTTCGCAATCTTCGATTGTGATTGGCGCGTCGGCATCGATCGTGAAGATCAGGTTCATGCCGTCTGCCAGTTTTTGATAGCTGACTTCGAGCAACTCATATCCCATTTTTTCGATGATCGGTGTGAGCTCTTTTTCACAAATATCTTTGACTTTTGACAAAATTTCCTCCTTCTACAAATGAAGTGGGCGAGCCGCCCACTTCGAAATTTCTAGTCTCTTTATTATATCATGGTTATTTCCTAAATGCAAGAAAAAATAAGGATTTTTTCAAAAAAATACAACAAATTTCAAAAATTAACCCTCTTCACTGAGTTTGAGCAGAACTTTTGCGGTTGCAAACGCATCGTTGTAGGCTCTGTGGGCGCCTGAAAGGTCGATCCCAAGTGCTGCGGCAACGGTTGTGAGTTTTGAGTTGTTGGTTTTGAGGTGTTTGCTGCGCGCTATCATCAATACATCGAGATTTTCGTTTTGCAGCGTCAGCCCCACCTTTTGATATGCCTTTCGCAAAAACTTGTTGTCAAAATCGGTGTTGTTGTAGCCTGAAATTATGCAGCCCTTGCAAAAGTTGTAAAAGTCGACTATCACATCCTCGATCTTCGGCGCGTTTGCCACCATGTCGTTTGTGATGTGATTGATGCGCGAAGCTTCTTCTGGGATAGGCTGAGTTGGCTTGACAAAGGTCGAAAACTTTTTGGTGATCTTGCCCTTTTCGATTTTAATCGCGCCGATTTCGATAATCTCGCATATTTCAGGATTCAGCCCTGTCGTTTCAAGGTCATACACGACGATATCTCTTGAAGCGATAGGCTCCTTGTAGGTCGGATCCTTGACAAAAAGGTTTTCCTGACGATTTTCGTGATAGTCCTCTGCCAGCACAACCGGAGCTTTGTAAAAAATAGCCTCTTCGTCTTCATGAGGCGGAGTTTTGATTTGAGCGAGGGTCATCGCTGAGATATAGTAAGTCATTCTGCCTGAAAGCCCAAGTTTTATGTCGCCCAAACACAAAAAGCTGAGCCCGTCTTGCAAGGCGGCAAGTTTTGGCTGATTGGTTTTGGTGGAAAAATAGATGCACTCGATTTGTTTTTCGTCGTCGAGCACGAAGCTTGCATACTGCTTTTCCTGCCCTGCCTGTTTGCCTTTTTTTGCAGTGAAAGTTTTGATTTCAACCTTTGAAATTTTGCCAAAAAGGATGACAGAGGTTTTTGGTTTTGTGTTGTTTTTGATCTGTTCAGGAAAAGGCGCGATATCTTTGCCAAAAAGTTTTTTGATTGGAGTGACTTCATATCGCGGATTTTTTTTGGCCGCAATTTGATATTTTATTGGAGCGATTTCATCTTGGATTTGATAGTTGTCGCTTTTTTCTGCCACGATTTCAAAGTTGCCCAAAAAATTGTTTTCCAAAAATTCAAGCAGTTTCAGTTTGACGAGTCTGCTTTCATAATAATCTTTGACGAGCCTGTTCATATGCAAAATTATCGTGGTTTTTTGCGGCTCCTTTTTGATCTCTATCTGCTCTTCGGAAAGCTCAGCCGCAATCGCTCTGAAATTTTTAGTTAAATATGCCAAAAGGTCGCGCCTTAAAAGCCGCTCGTCAAGAAAGCTCTTTTTAAACTTGACACGGATGCGGCTATTGAGCTCAACGCGTGACTTGACAAAGTCTTCGATCTGCTTTCGCTGCTCGTCGGTGATCTCGCTCATTGATTCAGGATATAAAAAAGTGAAGACGCACTCCTCTTGCGAAAGGTCGAGCGCCACACCATACAGCCTTAAAAAATCGAATTTTCCGCCCTCAAAGGTTTTGAGAGCTTGCGTTAGTTCATCCACAGTTAAATTTTACAAGATAAAATGCAAAATGTCAACAATTATCACAAACCCAAACAATATGCACAGCCCAACAAAGTGGATCATGTTTTCTAGGCTGCGTTTGATTGGCTTTTTTCTTATCCATTCTATCGTTGTGAAAACGACATGCGCGCCATCAAGAGCTGGAATTGGCAACAGGTTAAAGATGGCAAGGTTGGCTGAAATTGCAGGAATCAGAATCAGCAGGTTCAGCCAGTTTGTTTGAGTTGCCGATGCTATCATCGTGATTGTCGAAATCGGTCCGCCGACAGCGGATATTGGCAGCTGGAAGGTTATAAGCAGCCAAAGCGATTTGAGCACCACCCATGCAAAGCCAAAGGCGACCTCCCAGCACCTGCCGAGAGCTTCACCAAACGAGTAGACATACGGCGAGTATGAAAAGCAGAGATAGATGTTTTCTGACGAGAGAGTCGAGGTGTTTTCATAATAAGTTCTTATCACCTGAAATTGCAGCTGAACGGTTTGACTTGTGCCGTTGCGATCGACAGTGGCTTCAAACGAATAGCCGTCAAGAATGCCGTTTGGCGCCTGCTCAATGCCGCCATATGTGTTTTCAATAAACTCCAGCGCCTCGTTTTGTTTTTGCGCTATCATATTTTGAAAGGTGTCGCCAAACGCAAAATCGACCTTTGTGCCGTCGATGTGTGTGACTATATCCCCTTCTTGCAGCTGGGTTTGCTGATAGGTTTGGCCGCCAATTTGCACCGAATTTGAGCGAATTTGAGGCACATCATATCCAGCCGTGCAGAGCAAAATTAGTGAAAACAGCACCGCTGTCAAAAAGTTCATCGTGATGCCTGCAAGAAAAACGATGATCCTCTTCCACGGTTTTTGCGCGTTGAAGCTGTCTGAGGCAGGCTTTTCGTTTTTATCTTCTTCGCCTTTGAACGCACAGTAGCCGCCGAGTGGAAAAATGCGCAGCGAAATAAGCTCTCCGCGTTTATTTTTCCGCTGAAAAATAGGCTTGCCAAAGCCTATCGAAAACTCGGTGATCTTGAATTTTAAAATGCGTCCTGCAATGTAGTGGCCAAGCTCATGGACAAGCACCATGAAAAGCAAAATGACCACTGCGATGACGATATAGAGGACATATGATAAAACCTGCATTATTCTCCTAGATCAAAAATATCACAAGCGCGATCAAAAGATAAGGCGCTACAAAAATATATGAGTCAATTCGGTCGAGCATTCCTCCATGACCAGGAAGCGCTTTGCCGCTGTCTTTAACGCCAGCTTTGCGTTTTAGGAAGGATTCAAACAGATCCCCTGCTTGTGCCACGATTGAGCCCACGAACACTATGATGAGCAGCTGCCAAATTTCGATCTGTGCAATTGCAACAGCAAAGTAGTCGATTGCGCCTAAAATCAAAAAGATGCAAGCCGAGAGCAAAGTGCACCAAAGAGTGCCACCTATTGCGCCAGAGATCGTCTTTTTTGGGCTTATGTTTGGCGCGAGTTTTTTTCCGCCGATGAGCATCCCCGTCAGCATTGCAAAAGAGTCGGTCAGCATTGGGATGATAAAGGCAAACAAAAGTGCGATCAGTGAAAGGTTTGAGTTGAAGCTTGCGATGCTGCCAAAGGCGATCTGATCGATGTGGTTGATAAAGGTCATCATCATAAAGAGCAGGCTTGGATATATCAAAGCGACCATGGTGTGCAGCGAGCGCATCAGCACAAAGCGAAAGTTTGAAATGTTTTTGAGCTCACGCACTTTGATTTCGTTGCTCATAGCTTTTTTTCGGAAAATATCGATTGTGAAAGCGATGATCGCGCCAACAAGCACGAGTGCGATGTCGATCAATGCGATGTAGCCGAAATTCAATTCAAAATAAAAGCCCAGCAGATTTGCAGTTATTATCAGCGCTGGAAAGCACATGGCAACGATGAGGTTGTTGTAATAACCTGACCTTGAAAGCAGTTTTGAAAGCTCAAAGGCCGCAACCGCAGCGACTATCATAAAGAAAAAGTCGAAAAAGTAAGGGCTGACATAAACTTTCAGCACAAACAGCAGTGCGATTGTTATCACGATTGCAAGTGAAGTTAAAAGTCTGGTTTTCATTAGTTTCCTCCAAATCTTCTCGTTCGTTTTGAGAATTGTTCGATGGCGTTTTTTAGATCCTCTTTTTCAAAGTCTGGCCAAAGTTTTTTGAGAAAGCACAGCTCGGAATAGGAAATCTGCCAAAGCATAAAGTTTGAAAGCCTCTCCTCGCCGCTTGTGCGTATGACAAGGTCGGGATCTGGAAAGTTTTTGGTGTAAAGGTTTTGCGAGATCTTCTTTTGCGAAAGTTTTTTTGCGCCCTGCTTTATCGCCTTGTTTGCGGCTTGCAAAATGTCCTCTCTTCCGCCATAATTTAGGCAAAAGCCAACTTTCAAAGTTTGAGCGTTTGCGGTTTTTTTCTCAATTTTTTGAAGCACCTGACGAATTTTTTTTGAAAAACGGCTTTTGTCGCCGAATATTTCAACTTTGATGTCGTTTTGTTTGAAAAAGCTTTCGCCCTTTGAAAAATATTCTTCGATAAGCCCCATAAGCCCTTCAACTTCGTCGAGAGCGCGCGTCCAATTTTCGGTTGAAAAGCAATAAAATGACGCAAACTCGATCTTTTCTTCAATCAGCCACAGCAGCGTGTTTTTGAGCGTTTTGACGCCATGCCTGTGACCTAAGAGCGCTGGAAGCAGTCGCTTTTTTGCCCATCGGCGATTGCCGTCGACGATGAAAGCTATGTGGGCTGGTTTTGCCATAAAAGACTCCTGACTAGATCTCCAAAATTTCCTTTTCTTTTGTGGCAAAGGTGGCATCAACTTTTGCGATATAGCTGTCTAAAAGCTTTTGCACGTTTGTTTCGAGAGAGGCTTGCTCGTCCTCGCTGATTTCGTTGTTCTTTTTGAGGTTTTTGATTTTGTCCATAGCGTCACGTCTTGCTGAGCGCATTGCGATTTTTGTGTCCTCGGCGATTTTTTTGGTCTGTTTGACGATCTCTTTTCTCCTATCTTCTGTCAGCTGTGGAAAGACGAGCCTGATGACTTTTCCGTCATCTGTTGGCGTGATTCCGATGTCAGAGGCCGCGATCGCTTTTGAAATGTTTTTGATTTGCGAAACATCCCAAACTGATATGCAGAGAATTCGCGCCTCTTGCACCGAGATGTTTGCCATCTGCTTTATTGGCGTTGGCGAGCCATAATAGTCAACAACGATCTTGTCGAGTATGCGAGGATTTGCTCTGCCCGCTCTGATCACTGCAAACTCGTTGACTTCATGGTTGTGAGCTTTTTCAAGTTCTTCCTCATATTCAAAGAATATTTCGTCAACTATGTCTTGATTCATGTTTTCTCCTGTTTTAAAAATTTTGAACGATGTTCATGCTGATATTATACAGTAAACGCGGAGATTTTCCAAATAAAAAGAGCCTGGTTTAATAGGCTCTTTTGTGAAAATTTTGTGAGTTTTGCTTCGTGATTGTCAAAAATGCAAAATATGACAGCTTATTGCATTTGTTTTGCAACTTCTTCTGCAAGGTTGTCTTGGCGTTTTTCAAGGCCCTCACCCATTTCATAACGAGTGAAACGGCGCACAGAAATCTTTTCGCCGATCGTTGCTGTTGCCTCTGTGAGCACAGCTTGAATGGTTTTTGATGAGTCTTTGACAAACTCTTGGTCGAGAAGGCAGAAATCTTTGTAGAACTTCACAACTCTTCCCTCAACCATTTTTTCAACGATTGCTGCTGGCTTGCCTTCGTTCAAAGCCTGAGCGCGAAGGATACTCTTTTCTTTTTCGAGCACTTCGGCAGGAACTTCGTCACGGGAAACATATTTTGGGTTTGCAGCTGCGATTTGCATTGCGATATCTTTTACGAGCGCGTTGAAAGCGTCAGTTCTTGCCACGAAATCGGTTTCGCAGTTCACTTCAACAAGCACGCCGATTTTTCCGCCCATGTGGATGTAAGATCCAACCACACCTTCGGAAGCGATTCTGCCCTGTTTTTTTGAAGCCGCAGCGATACCTTTTTCTCTGAGCCAAGTGGTGGCTTTTTCAAAATCTCCATCAGATTCTGTAAGTGCCTTTTTGCAGTCCATCATGCCGGCGCCTGTTCTTGCTCTAAGCTCGGCAACATCTTTTGCTGTAAACATATGATTTTACTCTCCTTTTGGTTCAGTTTTTGCGGTTTTCTTTGCAGCTGGCTTTTTTTCAGCTTTTTCGGCTTTTTCAGCAGGTTCAGCTTCGGTTTTTTCAGCTGTTTCAGTTTTTTCAGCAGCTTTTTTTGCTGGTTTCTTTTTGGAAACTTTTTTATCCTTGTCCTCTGGCTTTACCTCATCGATGTCTATCTCTTTGATTGCTTCTTCAAGATTGACTTCTTCTTCGGTTTTTTCTTCCTCGTCAGATTTGAGAGACACGCCCTCTTTTGCCTCGATGACTGCGTCTGCAATAGCCGAAGCGATGAGTTTGACTGATCTGATAGCGTCGTCGTTGCCTGGGATGACATAGTCGATGCCTGATGGATCGCAGTTTGTGTCAACAAGGCCAACCATAGGGATGCCGAGAGATTTTGCCTCTCTAACGCAGATGTGTTCGGTGCTTGGGTCAACAACGAAGATCACACCTGGCATTTCGCGCATATCTTTGATTCCGCCAAGGTTTTTTTCGAGCTTGTCGCGCTCGCCTTTGAGAATTGCGACCTCTTTTTTAGGGAGCAGATCAAACTCGCCAACCTTTTCCATTTGATTCAGCCTGTTAAGCCTTTCGATCCTCTTTAAAATAGTTTTAAAGTTTGTCAGGCAGCCGCCAAGCCAACGATTGCAAACGTAAAACATTCCGCAACGTTCAGCCTCTTCTTTTATAGCGTCCTGAGCTTGTTTTTTTGTGCCAACGAACAGCACATTTTTTCCAGAAGCCACAACATCGCGAACAAAAAGATACGCTTTGTCGATGAGTTCACTTGTCTTTTCGAGGTTGACGATGTGGATATCGTTGCGAGCCGCAAAGATGTAAGGCTTCATTTTTGGATTCCACTTTCTCGTTTGGTGACCGAAGTGAACGCCGGCTTCGAGGAGTTGTTTCATTGAAATAACCGACATTAAATTTTTCCTCCTTTTAGTTTTTAGTCTTCCCCGCTCCGTTTTTGGCTCTCCCAAACAACCTGCGAAAGACCCAAGTTTTCACATAGGCAACAAATGGGAAATGGGAAACGGGTGATTATTTGTCTCAATGACGAAAAAGAGTATATCACACTGCAAAAAAAATTGCAAGCGTTTTAGCCTGCAATTTCTTGTGAATTTTTGCTTTCTTGGGTGGAGCTAGGTTCTAGCTTTTTGTTTTTGCGTTTGAAAGCGATCGACCAGAGCCCCGGAGCAAGAAAGACTGCGCTGTAAAAGGTTGACAAAATCCCTATCACGATTGGGAAAGCAAATGCGCGCATATCGCTGACGCCGATGATGCCGATGAGCAGCATGCAGAAAAGCGCGATGAGCGTGGAGAAGATTATGCTTGTCAAAGTCTCCTTTGTTGCGGCGTTTGCGATCGTCTCGTTCTTCTCTCCCTCAAACCTGCCCGAGCGCTGATATTCTTTCAAACGGCTGAGCATGATGATTTGGTTGCAAGCTGAGTAGCACATAACAACAACTAGCGCTGCGATGAAGGAAAAGTTGACCGTCAGGCGCATCATGAGCACGAGCGAAGATGTTATCAAAATGTCGTGGAACAAGCAGAGCGTTGCGGTGAATGCGCTCGTCACGCCGAACCTGAGCCCAACATAAATTGCGATCAAAACGAGAGCGACGATTATTGCGATAAAAGCATTGACAACCATTTCGGTTGAAGCGTTTGGAGTGACAATTCCCCCGTTTGCAACTGCCGACGGTGAAGCAGAATAGCCAAATTCCTCAACGAGACGCGCCTCTATTTGCGAGTTGGTTGAAAGGATGTCGGAGGTTTCTTGCTGAGCGTTTTGAAATTTTACCACAATTGCCTGACCGTGATAGACGCCAAGGTCTGCGATGTCGATTGTTGTCGATTGATAAGAGCTGCCTGAAAGGTCGAACTCGGCAAGCACGCTTTCAATTTTTTGCTGCATCGCTTGATAGCTGTCTCTGTCGTCAATGTCATAAACTTCGGCGTCTTCAACCAAAGCTTCATTGTTTGCATAGACCGTCATAATCGATCCGCCGGTGAAATCCAAGCCAAAGTTGAAGCCCAGTGTGCAGAGCAAGATTATGCCAACCACAAAGATGGCGATCGATGGGATGATGAACCATTTAAGGTTTTTTGTGAAGTTGAATTTTGAAGTTGTGATCGTTTCGTCAAAAGAGAAGCGTTTTAGTTTTTTTGTTGTCATTTGTCACCTCCTTCTGAGAAGGCCTCTTCACTTGCCGATTCGCCAAGCGCTTTGCTGCGTTTAAGGCTCAGGCGCTTTGCGTTTGTTGAGTTGAGCGGCAGATACCACTTGACCAAAAACCTTGTCACAACTTGCGTGCAGAATGCAGCCAAGATCGTGCCTATCAGCAGCACCATTGCAAAGCTTTTGATTGCGGTTGTGCCCAAGATATAAAGCAAAATTGAAGCAATAAGCGTGACGATGTGAATGTCAAGCACCGGCCACAGCGATTTTTTGAACCCGTTTTTTACTGAGAGAGGAATTTTTCGTCCGCTTGCATATTCGCTGCGAATTCGCTCGAACACGATGATGTTGCCAGCAGCAGCAAGAGCGAGAGAGATCAAAACTCCGGCAATGCCTGCAAGCGACATTTGCACAAAAGGAACTGCCATAAGGAAGAACGCAAAAAGGATGGGAAAAACCACGAGCGAAACATCGGCAAGCAGACCAAGTTCGCGAAACCTGAGCAGCATCACGAGCATGATCACAAAAACTGCAACGCCGATTGCGATCGAGCTGAACATGAGCGCATCCCGACCCATCGAAGCTGAAACTACTGTAATCTCTGAAAGCGAAAGGTCGGCAGCATACGAGCCGCTTGTTATGCGAACATTATACTCGGCAGCGGTTGAGGAGTTTGTGATGACTCCGCCGGAGATGAACGCCGTGCGAGAAGAGTCGATAAAGTTTGTTGAAGAGAGTGAGATTGCGCTTTCCTCGCCCACATACGCATAGACGGTTGTGCTGCTAGCAGCTTGTGAGGAAAACTCAGAAAAGGTTTCTGATGCGCTGGATTTGAATTCCACTGCAACGCCATAAGTGCTGTTATCCTGCCCAAGGCTGACATATGCGTTTGAGATGTCCTTGCTTGAAAGATATGTGCCGGTTGGATTTGACACATCAAAGTTTTCGTTTAAAGAAAGATAAAGGCTGACAGGCTCGCCGATGATTTCGAATAAGTCGGTGAAGTCCTCTTCCTGATTTGCTATTTCGATCCTTATTTTGTCGCTGCCCTGCTGCTCGATTGTCGAATCAGAGAGGCCATAGTTGTAGAGCATGCTGTTGAGCCCTGAGATCGTCGATTGAATTGAGCTGTCAAGATCGTTTGTGACGCTTGCTTTTGAAACTGAGGCGTCATAGACAACAGAAACGCCACCACTCAGGTCAAGCCCCAGCGGTATAGCGTTAATGAAACCGTTGTAATAATATGCAGTTCCTGCAACGTTGAAAGAAGCAAAAGTCAGCACCAGCCCAAGGATGATGAAGATTGCTAAGAAAGAAAATTTCCAGATTGAGCGCTTTTTTGACATTAAAACCCCTTGATGTGATTGTTACCTTTCTAGTATACAGTTAAAAGAGGCTCGTGTCAAATGATTTTTGATTTTACTTTGTTGTTTTTTTAAGGTTTACGCAAATTATGCCACAAATTCCACCGATAATCGTGCCAAAAATGATGTCGTTGACGAGCGTTCGGTCAAAAACGAAGCTGTGATTGAGCGCTGAAAAAGCAAAAAAAGCGACGATGGTGTAAACGAGACCGATAAGCAAACCGCTTGCAAGCCCCATCTCCTTTTGTTTTTTCAGGCCGAGCAAAACTCCCAAAAAGATGCTGACACCTTTGATGACTTGGTTGATCGGAGTTATCAGACTTTCTGAAAGCGGTGTGAATTTGAGGCAAAACGCAAACACCAAAACGCAGACGAGACTTATGCAAAGCGCATAGACACTGCCCTTTAATATAGAGAGGACGACAGATTTTGCAGCCCCCCTTTCTTCCAGCTTTTTTGCCTTCATCTTCATAATTGACTCCTTTTGATAAAAATATACCAAAATATCTTTATGCCGCAAGAGAAAAACATATGAAAAAGATTGACAAAAAAGCCTTCCGATTGGAAGGCTTTAAAGCTTTATTTTTTGCTTTTGGTTTTTGTTTGCGAAGAGGTTTTTGTTGAGGATTTTTTAGCCGCTTTTGCTGGCTCTTTTTCTTCAACTTTTCCCTTTTCTTCAACCTTTGTTTCTGGCTTTGTTTCAGCTGCTTCTTTTTCAGGCGCAGTCACATCCTTTGCAACAGGAAGCTGGTCTGAAATCACAGAATAGATGGCATATGCGTCAACCGTCATATAGCTTTTGTAGTTGCCTGAGCCGGTTTCGATTGTGATCTGTTTTGAGTTGCCCTCAAGCCTAATGTCGATGATCTTGCCGTAAACGCCACTTGTTGTGAGCACTTTGTCGCCTTTTTTAAGCGAATTTGTGCGCTCAGTGATCTTTTGATTTTCTTTTTTGTTTTTTGCGAACATGATGATTGGATATGCGATGAGCAAAACTGCGATGAGGCATATCAAAATGATTTGCGTTGTGTCGAGTGACAAAAGTGTTGACATAAAACTCTCCTTTTTGATTTGATAAGCCGATTATAGCAAAACCAGCAAAGTTTTCCAAGCGATTTTGACTAGATTTTTTTAGATTTTATCTCTTGCAGCAGTCTTTCGACAAATTCAGCCAGTTTTAGCCCGCTTTTGTTTTCATTTCCCCTGCCGCGGATTGAAATAGTCTCGTTTGCAACCTCCTCGTCGCCGACGATGATTTGATAAGGAATTTTCATCGATGCGGCTTCGCGGATTTTGTAGCCGACCTTTTCGTTTCGGTCGTCAAGGCTTGCACGAATGCCGAGAGCTTTAAGCTCGTCGAGGATTTTGCTGCCATAGTCGTTTGCCCTGTCGGTGATTGGAAGAATTCGCACCTGTTCAGGAGCAAGCCAAACAGGGAAAGCGCCTGCAAAGTGCTCAATCAAAATGCCCATAAACCTTTCGATCGAGCCATAAACTACGCGGTGAATCATGATTGGCCTGTGTTTTGCGCCATCTTCGCCGGTGTATTCAAGCTCAAAACGCAGTGGCAACTGAAAGTCGAGTTGAATTGTTCCGCACTGCCAAGTTCTGCCAATTGCATCGTGAAGGTGGAAGTCTATCTTTGGGCCATAGAACGCCCCATCACCCTCATTTATCACATAGTCGAGCTTTAAGTCGTCAAGCGCGGCTTTCAGTGCGTCGGTTGCAAGCTCCCAGTCTTCATCCGAGCCCATGCTGTTTTCAGGGCGCGTGGAAAGCTCGACACTGTAAGTGAAGCCAAAAAGGCTGTAAACTTCGTTTATGAGCTTCACCACCCCTTTGATTTCATCTTTGATTTGAGCTGGCGTCATAAATATATGCGCGTCGTCTTGCGTGAAACAGCGCACTCGCAAAAGTCCGCCCAGCTCGCCTGATTTTTCGTGACGATGAACGATGCCAAGCTCGCCCACCCTCATAGGCAGGTCGCGATAGGAGTGCGGTGAATTTTTGTAAACCAAAATTCCGCCTGGGCAGTTCATAGGTTTGATTGCAAACAGAGTGTCGTCGATTTTGGTGGTGTACATATTGTTTTTGTAGTGATCCCAGTGACCTGAGGTCTGCCACAGGTGCTGCGACAGCATGATCGGCGTTGAAATTTCCACATAGCCGGCTTTGGTGTGCAGATCGCGCCAATAGTCGATCAGCAAGTTTTTTATTATCATCCCGTTTGGAAGAAAGAACGGAAAGCCAGGCCCCTCAGGTGAAATCATAAAAAGCCCAAGCTCTTTGCCAAGCTTGCGGTGATCGCGCTTTTTGGCCTCTTCCAGCATTGCGATATGCTCGGCGAGCTGCTTTTTGTCTGCATAGCCATAGGCATAAACGCGTTGCAGCATTTTGTTCTTTTCGTTACCGCGCCAATAAGCGCCGTTGACTGCGTGAATTTTGAAGGCCGCATTTTGAAGTTCGCGTGTCGAATTTACATGAGGGCCGCGACAAAGATCGACAAAGTCGTCGCCGAGATAGTATAGCGAAATCTCCTCGCCTTCTGGCAGCTCGCGGATGAGCTCTTCTTTGTATTCATTGCCTTCAAAAAGCTTGGCAGCCTCTTTTCGCGAAACCACTTTGCGTTCAAATTTTTCGCCTTTGTTTATGATCTCCCGCATCTTTTTTTCGATGAGAGGAAACTCCTCTGGCAATATCGACTCGTCAAAGTCGATGTCATAATAAAAGCCGTCGTCGACAGGAGGCCCTATCGTCAGCTTTGTTTTTGGATGCAGGCTCATCAGCGCTTTTGCCAGAACGTGCGCAAGTGAGTGACGCATCACAAAAAGTTTGTCATTTTTTTCCATAGTGTTCTCCTTTTTACGGGCAAAATAAAAATCGCCCTTAAAATTTAAGGACGATTTGATAAACCGCGGTTCCACCTTAATTGCACAAAAAATTTGTGCCACTTTGATTTTGTTTTGCTTCATCGCCGCAAGTGGTTTCGCTTTCCCTCTCCGCCAAAAGTTTTTCACCAACCAACTTTTCTCTGGATGCTTTTAAGGGCGCTACTTGTCTTTCAGCTCAGCATATATTCATATTATATTCATCGCAAAAACCAAAGTCAAGCAAAATTGCAAAATATTTTAATTTATCGCAGCAAAGGCGTGACATTTGAATTTAAACGACTGTTTTGATTTGCCAAAAGCAGATTTAGCCTGCGGTCGAAGATGATTTTTAAAAGGTCTGTGGCGTGAGTTTCGTTTTTGTAATAAAAGTTTATCTTTTGCGGCGACAAGTCGATCAAGAGCGAGATCAGGGCTGAGCCACCCTTAGCCTCCTGTTTTTCGCCTTGCTCGCAGACATAATATCGCTCATTTTCCTCCTCTATCACATCGACTTCGTCTCGACAGATGTCAAGGTTGTCGATCAAAAATTTTAGCAGATCGTTGAATGCGTCGGCAGAGACGAGATAGTCGCGATTTTCGTTTGCAAGGCGCACAAGCTCCTGCCATTTGTCGCGCAGCTTGGGCAGTTTGAAACGATAAAACGACTCCAAAAAAAGGTTGCCGTCAAAGCTCAAATTTTTTGAGATGAGAAAATAGTCGGTTTCTTTGTCAAAATTTATCAGTGCCTTTTTGAAGGCGGTCATGCTCATTTCGTCTTGGTTTGAGAGGCTAAGGTGGCGATTTAAAAAATCAGCTTTAAAAAAATTGCAAATCGCGTAGCTGACTGAGCGCAACACGGCAAGCTCGATTTCAGGCCGAAACGCCTCGTCAACCGCGAGTACGATTTTGCTGCCCTCCTTTTGTTTTGATAGCACAACAACGCCGTTGCAACTTAAAATATCCTTTCTGATAGAGTCAAAAAAACAAGACGCAAGTTCGTCGCTCTTTGGTCCAAAATTCACAGAATACTCCCACATACAAACACCTCGATTTTTTGACTACACTTATTTGTATGCAAAGATAAAAAAAATACTCGCAAGCTGGTGCAAGTATTTTGTGTAATTTTGTAGTGAGCTTAGTTTGATTTTTTCTTCGGTGAGGCTTTGGAGCGCCTTGTCTGTTTTTTGGCAGGTCTTTTCGTTTCGCCTTTGACTGACACGCTGGTGATTTTGCCGCGAGAGATGTTGTATTTCATGTCAGCCACATCGTCATACACATCGCTGTGAGTGAAAACCAAGATCGTTTTGTGCATCTTGTAGTTTTCAAGCAGCGCTTTGACATTGCTTCTGAAACGAGGCTGCGTGTCTTCTGGGATTTCATATATCATGAGCACTTTGCTGTCAGAAAGCGTTACAAAAAATGTTTTAAATTCCTGAAAAATAAATGGCGATTTTTTCACAAAAAAGGACGACCTTTTTGTCGCCCTTTTTTGCAAGGTTACTTTCTGGCAGACTTTGATTCTGATTTTGCAGAACCCGAGCATGCTTTTTCGCTTGAAGCCTCCATGCTCTTGTTTTGAGCAGCGGATTTTGACTTGCTTTGTTTAGAAGCTTTTTTGCCAAACATGTTTCACCTCCTATTTTTCAGGTTTCCCTGTGCTCTTATTGTGAGCATAAAAGGCGAAAAATATACAAGCGTTCTATATTATTTTGCGTCAGTTTTCTTTTTTGAGGTTGTTTTGCTAGCTGACTTTGCAGGAGCTTTTGCAGCAGTTTTTGGAGCTGCTTTTGCGGCTGTTGACTTTGCAGCTTTCTTTTTTGATTCTGCTTTTTTGTTTTCTTCCTCTTCAACGAGTGTGTAGTATTGATCGAACACTGCGATTGCGATTTCTTCGTTTTCTTCAAGGTTCAAAACAGCCTCGCCGTCGTCATCTTCTTCAACCCTAAACACGATCGCCTCATCATCAGCCACGCCCTCGATTTTTGAGATAGGCTTTAAGATGCAGTAAAGTGAATCCTCTCCGTAAGGAATAACTGCGATCTGATCGAATTTAAGCCTGCGGCCACTTGCGTCGGTCATATAAATCGGAGCTGTGTTGTTTTCGTCCAAAAGCACATCGAGAAGGTCAACTTTAACGATATCTTCCTCTTTTTCTTCAACTTTTTTTCTTGGTGCCATAATTTTTCCCCTTTTATTTTTTTGTGTTGAGATAATCCTGCAAGATGATTTGCGCGGCGACTTTGTCCAAAATCTTTTTTCGCTCCTGCCATGGCATTTTTGCCTCTTTCAAAAGCTCTTCTGCCTCGATTGAGGAAAATCTTTCGTCAACGAGCTCTGTTTCAAGCCCGCTTTTTTGCTGCAAAAGATTTGCAAACTGGCGGGTTACTTGCGCTCGCGAGCCCTCTGTGCCATCGGCGTTGAGAGGCAGGCCTATGATGATTTTGGTTGCGCCTTGACTGCTGGCGAGCTGGCAAAGATAGTCGAGATCGTTTTGCAGACAGGTTCGGTGATACACCTCATATGCCGAGGCGATCGTGCCTGTTGGATCCGAAAACGCCACTCCTATCCTCTTGTCGCCATAATCCAGGCAAATGTATCTTTTGGATTTGATCATCAACCATATTATAACCCATGTTGAAAAATAAAGTCAAACAAATTACTTGCATTCCATAAGATTTTTTCCGAAATTTAGGCTGATTGGAAGCGGAACTTTGAGGTTCAGCCAGTTTTCCATCGCCTGTTGCAGAATTTTTTCGACAATTTTCTCTTCGCCTGGATAGACGTCCAGCACAAGCTCGTCATGGATTTGCAAAATCAGCTGCGATTTTAAGATGTTTTTTTCAAGCAGCTGTTCGACTTTTAGCATACTGAATTTTATTATGTCCGAGGCGGTGCCTTGCAGAGGCATATTCATTGCGACGCGCTCGCCAAACGACTGTTGCAGCCGGTTGGAAGAGGCAAGTTCAGGGATGTGACGAATTCTGCCATACTTAGTTCGAACAAAGCCATGCTGTTTTGCAAAAGAGATGTTTGAGTCGGAAAACTCTTTGATTTTTGGATAGCGCTGATAGAACGAGTCAATATATTGCTGCGCGCTTTTTAGTGGCACCTTTATGTTTTGCGACAGGCCATAGCCGCTTATGCCATATATAACGCCAAAATTCACGGCTTTTGCCTCTCTTCGCATTTTTGGAGTCACCTCGTCTGGCTTTACACCAAAGATGATGCAGGCGGTTTGCGTGTGAACATCACGGCCTTCTTTGAAAGTTTCGATGAGTTTTTCCTCGCCCGACATATCTGCAAGCAGCCTAAGCTCGATCTGACTGTAATCGGCGCTTGCGATCAAGCCGTTTTCAAATTTTGAGATAAAGATCTTTCGCAGCGATCTGCCCTCTGCATCGTTTGTTGGAATGTTTTGAAGGTTTGGATCGGTGCTTGAAAGCCTGCCAGTGTTTGTGAGGGTTTGATTGAAGTTTGTGTGGATGATGCTGCCTTTTTCTTCACAAATCTTTTTGTAGACATTCACATATGTTGACTTTAACTTTTGATATTTGCGATAGTCGATTATCTTTTCCACGATCGGATGCGCGCCTTTCAGCTCTTCCAGCACCTCTATGCCGGTTGAACGCTTTTTGTTTTGCCAAGTTGAAAGCCCTAGCCTATCGAACAAAATTTCAGCCACCTGTTTTGGAGAGTTGATGTTAAACTCTCCGCCAGCAAGCTCATAGATTTGCCCTGTCAGCTCGTCGAGTTTTGTCGAATATTCTCGGTCGAGCTCGTCGAGCCCCTTTTCGTCGATTTTGAAGCCATTTAATTCCATTTTGAAAAGCACTTCGCTCAAAGGCAATTCGAGGCTAAAATAAAGTTCGTCAAGCTGCATTTCTATCAATTTTTCAGACAGCTCTCGCTTCAAATCGAGCCACTCGTCGCAGGACGATGAGATCGGTTGCGGCGCCTGCCCTGTGTGGATGAGATAGGAAGCCAGCGACAAATCGAAATAGTTTTCAAGTTTGACGCTCAGCCCAGCCAGCTTGTGCATATCGCTTTTTGCCGAGCAGGTCAGTTTTAGAACATTTTTTTTCTCGAAAACCGGCTTCATTTTCAGTATAAAGTCTGAGAGAGTGATGGCTTGAGAGAACATATCAAAAGTTGGGCTGAGATAATACACCTTGCCCTTGCCGGTTGAAAATTCAAGTTTTTCAAAGTTATAACAAAGACAGTCTGTCACAGAGCGCGCAAATTCGTCGAGTTTTTGATAGGAGTCGATGAGAATTTTGTTTTTGTTTTGAGTTTTCGCTCCCGAGAAAAGCTCTGGCCTTTTGAGCAGAGAACCGAAAGCATATTCCTCAAAAAATTCGCGCACATCTTTTGAAAACGGAAAATCGTAGACGAGGCTGTCAAAGTCGACATCAAGCTCGCAGTCGGTTTTTATGGTCGCCAAGCGATAGGACAGCTCTGCCATGCTTTTGCCCTGCACAAGTTTTTCTTGCAGTTTGCCAGAGATTTTTGATATATTGGCATATACGCCATCGAGAGAGTTAAAATCGTCGATGAGTTTGTGTGCGGTCTTTTCGCCAACGCCAGCCACGCCTGGAATATTGTCGGACGAATCGCCCATGAGCGCTTTTAAGTCAATCACCTGCGACGGCGTCAAATTGAACTCTTTTTTGAGCGCAGTTTCATCAATTTTGTTCAGCACTGACACGCCTTTCATAGTCAGCCAAACCTGTGTGTCGCGAGTGATGAGCTGCAAGAGGTCGCGGTCGCCAGAAAGCAAGATCTTTTTGCCAGAAATCTTTTTGGTGGCAGTTCCGATGATGTCGTCAGCTTCGATCCCCTCCTGTTCGACGACGGCGATGTTCATGAGTTTGAGAACGCGCTTGATTTCAGGAAATTGTGCTAAAAGCTCAGGTGGAGTTTGCTTGCGTGTGCCTTTGTAGGCCTCAAAAATTTGGTTTCTGAAAGTCTGTCTTGCGTGGTCGAAGGCGACCAAAATTCCGTCAGGTTTTTCCTCGGAGATCACCTTGATCAAAATGTTGACAAAGCCAAAAATTGCGCCAGAAGGTTTGCCTGCCGAATTGGTCAAAAAAGGCAGAGCATAAAACGCCCTGTTTGCCAAGCTGTTGCCGTCGATAATGAGGGTTTTCTTTTCCATATTTTTATTTTATCACAAAGCCAAAAGTTTTCGAAACGATTTGACTTAGTTTTGCGAATTTGATCTGCGATTTTGCCAGTCAGATTTTGCAAAAATCTTAAAAGTTTTTAAGACAATTTAACCTTTTTGCCAATATGCGTTTTTGCCTCAGGATTAAAGTTTGATATTGCGAAAACCATGTTAAAAATTTTTTAAAAGAGCGTTTTTGGCGTTTGAATTATAGCTCTCGGTTTTTCGCCTTGTTTTGAAAATTTAACATTTTGCTGGGCTTTATTATTTAACCACAACCAGCAAACCGGGGTTGTGATTTTTTGCCTGAAAAAAATTTTAAACACAATTTGTCTGATCGTCTGAAAAAGCTTTAAAACACAATTTGTCTGAAAAAAAGCGTCAACACAATATATTGATTGTGTTATGTCAGAATACACACCATATTTTGATATAAAAAAGCTTGCTTTGTTTTAAGCAAGCCCGAACACTCCTGCAAAATATGCCGGAAATGCAACGACGAAGATATAAAAGATTGTGACGAGGATCAAAAGCACAAGCAGAATTATTTTGAAAATATTGCCTGTGAAATTTGTCACAGCAAAGGCAAAAAGCAGAGCAACACCGCCATACATCGAGGTGTAATGCACCACCTGCCCCCAAGCGCCGAGTGCTGACAGATCCGGCACCGCTGCGACATAGATCATCAGCGCGATATAGGCGATCACTGCAATAGAAAGCACAAGATATATCAATCGTTTCATTCAGCCACCTTTTTTGTTTTTCTTTCGGCTTTTTCAAGTTTGCGTTCAAATTTGAGGAGCTTTTTCTCGTCTTTTGCTCGCTCTTTTTCTTCTTTTTCCTTTTCTTTTTCGGCTTTAAGCTGCTCTTTTTTGAGCTTGATCAAGGTTTTATCCTTTTTAACCTTGCTTTTTTTGACTTTGCTTTTGGTTTTCTTTTTGCGTTTTTTGATTGTAAGCTTTTTGGAGCCATCCTCAGGCATGCTTTCAAGCAAGCAGTCTGGATTGGCGAACATATCCTTCCAAATTCGCAGAGATTTTGCAAAATAGAAGCCGTCTGCCACACGTTCGTCCATAGTTATGCCAAGGTTCATGACTTTTCCGAGTTTGAGCTCTTTGTTCTTTTCAACAACAGGCGCAATCTTTTCCTTGCCCATAGCGACAAACAAGCTGCAATTTCCAAATTCATAGAGATGGTGGAAGATTGCATCGTTTTTGATCGATTTGAGGTTTGTCAAAAATGCACTGCAATGAAAACAGCTGTCTTCGATGAGCGATTTTGGCATCATGTTGTGGCGATCCATCCATCTGACAACCCATAACGCAAATCTCCTCACCCATTTTGGAAATTTGCAGAACACGGCAGCCGTGTCGGTTGTGCCATAGTTTGAATCTGGAGAAACATGCTTTTCAATCAGCCCGTCGACATATTCCTTGACCTGTTGAAGGCTCTCTCTGCCGGTGAAGTGAAACTTGAGATCGACATCCTCACCTTCGTCAGAAAGCTGTTTTTTGACAACCATGCAGATTGAGATGTCCTTATGCTCATATATCACATTGTGGTTGACAAAATAGTTGAGCTTTGGTCTGAGATACAAAAGCCTGACAAGTGCCGTCATCATTATGTGCGTGTAGGTGTAGTGATTGCCGAGTTTGCGTTGCCTTGAAATGAACTCGTCCATCGCCTCGCATCTGATTTGATCCATAAAATAGTTTGAAGCGCCAATTCGATCTCTCATAAAAAATGGAGCCATTTTTGTGACTGGGTCGAGCCCTTTTACTATAATTCCGTCACTTCTTTTATTGAACATTGTTGTTTTCTCCTTTAAATTTTTTTCGCAACAAGTTTTTCTCTTTGCCGTTTTGCTTTGGCTTGTAGTAAATGTGGTCTTTTATCGCATCAGGCAGATATTGCTGTTTGCAGTAGCCGCCATAATCATGCGGATATTTGTATTTTCCATGACCGTCGTCGTTGGTCGACGGATGATTTTTCAGATGATTTGGAACGTTGTCATCCCTGAGCGAGATCGCGTCTTTTTCAGCTGCATGCATTGCAAGCAGCACCGAATTCGACTTTTCCGCCTCGCAAGCATAGATTATCGCGTGAGAGAGGTTTAACATCGCCTCCGGAAGCCCAATCTTTTCAACAGCCGTGAACGCCGCGATTGCAAGCAAAAGCGCGTTGGAGTCCGCCATGCCTATATCCTCAGAAGCGTGAGCGATGAGTCTGCGCGCGATTATGAGCGGATCGCAGCCAGCTTGAATGAGGCGCTGAGCGTAGAAGAGTGCGGCGTCGGTGTCAGAACCTCGAATGCTTTTGCAGAAAGCTGAAAGCAGGTCGTAGTGCATGCCAACATCGGTTGAAAGCGGCTTGCGGTCAAGGCACTCGGCAATCACGTTTTCATCGATCAAGATCTTTTTGTTTTTGCCGATTGGAGTTGTGTTTGCGGCAAGTTCAAGAGCATTCAAAGCGGCGCGAGCGTCTCCACCGCAGACATATCCCAAAAAGTCCATCGCTTTGTCCGTCATATTGATCGGCAAGTTCCCCAGCCCGTTTTCTTTGTCAGACAAGGCGCGCTTTAAGGTTTTTTTGATGTCATCAATCGAGAGCGGTTTAAGCTCAAACACCTTACACCTTGAAACTATCGCTCGGGTCATTGAAGTGAACGGATTTTCGGTCGTCGATCCGATGAAGAAAATCTGCCCCTTTTCGATCGCCTCCAAAACGCAATCGCTTTGGCTTTTGCTCCACCTGTGGCACTCATCCAAAAGCAGATAGGTGTCTTTGCCAAGCAAAATTTTGTCGCGCTTTGCTTTTTCGATGACCGCTTTTGCGTCTGCCACACCTGATGCAACAGCGTTGAGTTTTTCAATGTTAGCGTTCAGAGAATCTGCGATGATATAAGCGAGCGTCGTTTTTCCGGTGCCTGGCGGGCCATAAAAAATCATGCTGCCAACATTTCCAAATTCGATTGCGCGGCGCAAAATCTTTCCCTTTCCCACAATATGCTCTTGCCCCACAAAATCGTCCAGCGTTTTTGGACGCATCCTTTGTGCAAGAGGAACTCTAAGCTCACTCATGCCAATAGTATATCACAACCACGATAATATTACAACTGTTTTTTAATATATTTTTAAACAAACACAAAAAACTCACCTTCACCTTTAAAATAAAGGCGAAAACGACATTTTTTAAGTTTTGATTGTTTTTTTAGTAAAAAAACGCTATTCGCCTTTTATTATAAGGCAATTCTGCAAATTTTTAAGTTCTTTCAAATTTATGAAATTTTTTCCGAAAAATTTGGTTTTGTCAAGCTGCAAATAGCTCTGTCCCTCAGTTTTTGCAATGTTTATCGTTTTCCATTCTCTTCCGTCAAAAAGCTGCAAAGAAAGCAGATTTTCAAGCCCAGCAAACACAAAATTTTTGCCGTTTTTTATCACAAAGTTTTCTTTGAGCTTGCCATACTCAATTTCGCTTTCGCGTTCCTCTTTGCCGCTGAGCCAAGACAAATATATTCGCTCAGGCAGAGTTTGATTGAGACGGCGCTGCAAAGCCTTGTCTTTCGACTTTATGCGCACGTTAAACCTCTCCTGCACTTGCCTGTCAGCCTCTGCCATAAACATCTCCATCTCGCCTTGATTTGACAGCACAAACTTTTGATCGCCAAAATTGAAAAAATGCACACGCTTTTGTTTTGGTTTTAGTGTCACCTCACACAGCACATTTATGCAAGCGTGCGTGCAGTTTTCGACGCCATCGATGCAGGAAAACACAAACTTTGACTTTCGACACGAAAAGTTGAAGTAGGTTTTGTCCAACGAAAAAAGGTCGGTCACTTCGATGTGATTTGCCTTTTTTTGAAAAAAATAATATCCGCGTTTTAAAGGAATGTTGATGCAAAAGTTGAGAGTTTTTGGTGAGTCTGAAAGGTTTAAAAACTCAAAATAAAAGCTTCTTCCGCACATGACGAATTCCTTGGCGTAAAATTTTATGTCGTTCTCAATCCCGCTTGATTGAAGATAAAAGTTATGCAAACATAAGTTTTGTCTGACTCCGTTTATTTCAACATAATTTTCTTCGGCTTTCAGGTGATAGCCTGAATGGCAGCGATAATTTATGTTGAGTTTGTTTATGTCGGTGTTGTTTTTTAAAATTATCGCGCCGAGCTCTTTTTGGGCGCGTTTGTTTTCTTCTGGCAGAACAAGGTTAAAATCACACACAGATTTTGCGCGTTTGAAGCATTTAAAAAGCGGTCGCGAGAGAGTTTTGTCGAACTTGAAAACAGGCAGCGAAGGGTCGACGCCGAGCTTTATCAGCCTGTCGAAGTCGACATCAGTGCTGTAAAGGATAGGCGCGTGAAACCTAAGCCTATTTAGGATCAAATTTGTCATATTGAAAAGATAATCGCGTTTTTTCATAACAAAAGTTTTGCCATAAAAAGAAAAAAGCAAACCATAAAAGTTTGCTTTGGTCAGCCAAACATAAGCCGAGTTCTGTGTTCTGTGGTCATCTATCTAGGCCTGTTGTTGCCAGCAGGCTCAAGCGTTGCTTTTGGAAGGCGTGAAAGACGGCACATTGCCTTCACTTAAACTTGCATCGGGTGGGGTTTACAGTGACGAGAGATGTCTCCACCTCTCCGGTGAGCTCTTACCTCACCTTTCCATCCTTGCCTTTTTAGGGGCGGTTTATTTCTGTTGCACTTTCCTTAGAGTCGCCTCCACCGGCCGTTAGCCGGCACCCTGTCTTTTGATGCCCGGACTTTCCTCACTTTGCTTTTAAGGCAAACCGCGACCACAAGTTTGACTGACGAGATTATTTTAGCACAACTCTCGCTCTGCTGTCAAGTCAGTTGACGGTGAAGAGCAGTTTTGGCTGTTTTTTGTCGCTAGCAAAGCCCTGAATTTCGCCGTCTTGCGATATTTTGAGTGCGACGCCGTATTTTGACAGCGCCATTGCGGCCGCTTTTCTTCCTCCACCGCTGATAGAGCCAGCTTCGATTTTGAGTATCGCTCCGGCGGTTATGATCGTGCCATCAAAGTCGACGATGGTGGCGCCGTCCATTGCTATAATCTCCTCTCTGATCTGTCTGCCGAGTTCATGGAATTTTTTGCCCTGGATGATCTGCTTTAAGCATATCGATTTGAAGTAGCAGTTTTTTGCCAAAAAGTTTTCAAAATCGTCGCTGTAATATTTTTTCATCTCTTCGGCGTTGTTGATGTTGTAAAGCTTGTCTGCCTCTTCAAGCTGCTGCTCGCGTTTGATGTTGTAATATTTTTCTTCGATTATGTCGCTTGCGTTGACATGTGAAAGCGCCTGCTCAGCCATGTCGCGATTCAAGTAGACGATTATTCCGCCTGAATATTTGAACGAGCAATCGAGAGAGGTCAAATAAATCGCTCTTCGAACTTCACGCAAAGAGTGAGACGAGCGATATGAAAGCAGCTGAATCACCTCTTCGTGGCTGTAAATGTTCCACTTTCCTCGCCTTTTTGCAAACATCAAAGTGCGGTTTTTGAAAATGAGCAGGTCGCCGCTTTCAGTGAGCACGATCCCAACTTTGCGGTCGTTGCAATATCTTGCCACATAGTTAAAATCGTTTGGCGAAGTTGTGGCATAGTTTCTCACCTTGTCAAGCGACACATAGCCGGTCAGATAGCCCTCTCTGTTGAACTCGACAAATGAGTGCCTGCCGTCTGAAAGCAAAACAAAAAAGTCGGTCGAGATGATGTTGGAATAATGCAGATTTTTTTCGTCTGCGTTTTCGGAAAGGTTTAAGATGATGCCAAAATCGACGGCTTTGCCCTCGTAGGTGCGATGGCTCCATGTTGTGAGAGCGTTGACAAGCCCAAGCATAACCGAAGATGCCGAAGACGCCACACTGTCGCAAACCGCCTTTTCCACTGCTTTTTCGTGGAGAGTAAGCTCGTAGGTCGGATCCAAAACTGCCGAGTCATTGATCTGGCTCAGCTCTTTTAATATGTTTTTTAATAGTGAAATTTCAAATGGTTGAAAAGCCCTGCCGCGTTTGATGATAAATCTGTAATCGGCGGACTTGTTTGGTTTGATCAAGAGCGAGTTTTGCTTGCCGATTGCAACTTCGGATTCTCTTGCGCTCGACTCCTCTTCACCCAAAAGAATAGATCCGGTGAATAAAGGCAAAATCAATTTTGTCAGCACAACATAAAACTTTTCTTTCTCCAAAGCGCAAAACCCCTTCTAGTTGCATTTTACAATAAAAATAACAAAAAAGCAATCAATTTTCATCTTTATCATAATAATTTTTTGCCAAATCGCCTTTTATTTCTTCGAGCGCCTTGGCTTCTATGCGAGAAACATAGCTTCGAGATATGCCAAGCTCGTCAGCAAGCTCCTTTTGCGTGTAGACTTTTTGACCGTTGAGCCCATAGCGTTTTATTATGATCTCTTTTTCCCTGTCGGTCAAACGCAGGTTTATCGCCGAGTTGATCTTTTCCATGATAAAACTCGATGAAACCGCGTCCTCGACTTCATCTTCGTCGGATTCGAGGATATCCATGAGCAGCACCTCGTTGCCGTCTTTGTCGGAGGCAAATTTGCTGGAAAGCGAGACGACATCCTTGTGTTTTTTATTGACTCGGATCAGCATCAAAATTTCGTTGTCGATGCACTTTGAGGCGTAAGTTGCGAGCCCCACGCCTTTTTTGTAGTCAAAGCTGTCGATGGCTTTGATCAGCCCTATCGCGCCCACCGAGATCAGATCGTCGACCTCGATGCTGACAGAACCTGCGTATTTTTTGACGATATGCGAAACCAGCCTCAAATTGTGGTTGATGAGCCGGCTTCTTGCCTGTTTGTCGCCCTTTTCGCGATAGCGGAGCAGCAATTCCTGCTCCTTTTCTTTGGTCAGAGGTTTTGGAAACCCCTCGCAGCTGTTGATAAACGCAGTAAAACATCTTAGTTTAGACAAAAAAAACGGCAAACTTTCAAACACAAAATTTCTCCTTTTAGAGAAATGTATATGTCGAATTTTACCGAATTTTGCTTGGACATATAAATTATTAAATCATTTTAAATATGTTAATTACAGTTTTCTTTTTTCGGCAGGCATATTCATAAGCGAGTCTTGTGCCGCTTGTTGGCCTATATAATGTTAAACATCGTTTCGCATATTGTCTTAAATTTGGAGAATAGTTTTCATTATAATAAAAAACGCAAATATCACTGTCATCAATCATAGCAAAATTTCGTTCCACATAACCTGCTTTTCCTGCTGAGTATTTTTTTGAATGTTCGTATTCTTCCTCAAAACCCATAAATTCACTTTCAACTTTTGAAATTTCTCTAAATTGTTTTTGTAGTAATTCGCGCTCTTTTTCTAACACACAAAACTCAGATTTTGAAGTGTAAAATATTCGTTTTATATTATGTTTAGGCATTAAGCTTGTTACGACGATATGACACAAAGTATTAAAATCACTCTTACTACCAAAGATAAAAGTATCAACAAAATAATTGTCAATTAATGTTTTGACTACACTATAAAGTTTTTCTTTTACTACTTTGTGTTCATCTATTTTCCTGTGGCCAATAAAGCATACTTTCATATTATTTTCCTATGGTTATATATAACCATTGATATTATACATTAAAATTTTTTAATCTCAAAACAAAATATAGGATATAGTTACACATAACCATAATAATTTGTTTTAAATTTCTATAATATGGCTATACATAGTTATGAGGTAGCAATGAACTCAGTTTGCAGAGCGGTCGCTCTTAGAATTTCAGAGTTGTTAAAGCAAAAAGGCATGACGCAATACAGGCTTGCCATGAACAGCGGTATAACTCATTCGACTTTGAAAAATATAATGCACGAAACGATAAAAGACAGTTTGCTTTCCACAGTCATACTGATTGCTAGCGGTTTTGATATGACTGTCAGTGAATTTTTGGATAGTCCTTTGTTTTTGGAAGAAAATTTGAATATTTAAAAAAATAGGCTCTTTTAGCCTATTTTTTAAAACAATTCATCCACAAACTCTTTGGCGTTGAATTCTTCTAAGTCGTCGATGCCCTCACCTGTGCCGATGAAAACAACCGGTTTTTTAAGGTCTCGTTCGATTGCAACCACAACTCCGCCTTTGGCTGTGCCGTCAAGTTTTGTCAGGATTATGCCGTCAACCGGGATGCTTTCGTTAAAAGCGCTGATTTGATTGACTGCGTTCTGCCCTGTGGTTGCATCCAGCACGATGAAAGTCAGTTTTTGCGCCTCTGGATATTCTCTGGCAGTCACCTTGCCTATCTTTTTGAGCTCTTCCATAAGGTTGGTTTTTGTGTGGAGCCTGCCGGCAGTGTCAACGATAAGCACATCGGTTTTTTTGGCTTTTGCGCTGGCTATGCCGTCATATACAACCGCAGCAGCATCTGCGCCCTCGGCGTGCTTGATGATTCTGGTTTTTGAGCGCTCTGCCCACATCGAAAGCTGTTCGCTCGCAGCTGCCCTGAAAGTGTCTGCTGCAACAAGCGTGACAGATTTTTTTTGATTTTGAAAATATTTGGCAAGCTTTCCGATCGTTGTGGTTTTTCCCACGCCGTTGACACCGATTATTGTTATGACAACCGGATACGTCAGCTCGATTTTTGGCGCGCTTTCAAGCTGCTCAGAGAGTATAGTTTTGAGAGCTGCTTTGACTTCGCTGGCCGTTCTGATTTTGTTTTTGCGAGCATAGAGCCTGAGCTCATCGACGATCTCCATTGAAGGTTTTACGCCCAAGTCGCAGGAGATCAAAATATCCGTTAGATCGTCAAAAAAGTCGTCATCCAGCTCGCCGTGCGAAAGCAGAGCGTCTATCTTTCGCGAAAACGCCTCTCTGGTTTTTTTGAGAGCCTCTTTAATTTTTTTGAAAAATCCCATAGTTTGCTCCTTTAAGCGGATTCGTCAAGCTTTATTGCGTCGGAAAGTTTGACAGAAACCACCTTTGACACCCCTTTTTCTTCCATCGTCACGCCAAAGAGTGAGTCGGCATACTCCATCGTCGGCTTTTTGTGCGTGATGAGGATGAACTGAGTTTCATCCGAAAGCTTTTTGAGATATTTGTCGACAATTTCGACATTAGAGTCGTCAAGCGCAGCCTCAACCTCATCGAAAAGGCAGAACGGAAGAGGCTTGATCCTGAGGATAGCAAAGATGATGGCCATCGCAGTGAGCGACTTTTCTCCACCAGAATAAAGCGACATATTTTGAATTTTCTTGCCAGGAGGCTGAACGAACACCTCGACTCCGGATTCGAGCGGATGCTCTGGGTCGACGAGTTCGAGCTTGGCATTTCCGCCGCCGAACAGCTCACGGAAGGTGATTTTGAAGCTTTCGTTGATTTTTTCGAGCTCGCTTGTAAACTTTTCGATCATGATCTCTGACAAATCTTTGATAATCTTTGTCAAGTCATCCTCAGCCTTTTTGAGGTCGTCAGACTGCGCCGAAAGCAGGTTGTATCTTTCAAGCAGCGCCGAGCAATCCTCGATGGCGTTGACATTGATCGGACCGAGAGCCGAGATTGAGCGCTTGATATGCGCGATTTCTGGCATCGCGGTTTTTATGTCAAAGTCAGGGCGTTTTAAGCCTAAGCAGTCGTTGTAGGAAAGCGAATACTCTTCAAATATGCGCTCTTGCATAACTTCGATGTCTTGATCGACTTTTGTCAGGTTCATCTCCTCGCGATATTTGCGGTCGTTGATGCGATTTAGTTCTTCCATAAGGCTGGTCTTTTTGGCGTCAAGATTGCGGATGAGAGCAGAGAGCTGAATTTTTTCTTCCTCGGTTTTCTTTTGCTTTTGTGAAAGGCTGTCAAGTTCTTCCTTCGCTTGGCTTCGTGGAGCGCTTGCGAGGCGGGTTTTTATGAGCTCTTCTGCCGACTCAATAAATGCCTCGTTGTCTTCAAGATGCGCTTTCAGCAGCCTTATGTTTTCGTTCTGCGCGCCTATTTCGTTTGCAAGGCGGATGGTTTCAGCTTTCAAGTTTTCGATTTGAGTTTTGGTTGATGCGATTTCAACTTTGACGGTCGTCAAGTTTGCACTCAACTCCTCCCTTTGCTTTCGCAACTTTTCGGTTTGCGCGCGTTTGTTTTCAACAAGCGTGCTAGCATCAGTTTCGTTGCCAGAGAGAGCGGATTTGAGGAGCGCCGATTTTTCATACTCCTCGCTGACGAGCTTGAGTTTGTTTGAAATCGTCTCTTTTTCCATCTCCTGCACTTTCAAAGTGTCGGAGGTTTCTGAGACTGCGCTTTCAAGCGCTTCGAGTTTTGCTTGGGCTGAGGTCAGCTGAACGGAAAGCTCGCTTTTTCGATCGATGAGCTTTTGCGTTCGCTCTTTTGCCGCATTGGTTTCTGCAACGAGAGAAAGCTTTTCACTTTCGGCGTTTTGCAAGAAATTTTTGAGTTTTTCAATCTCTTTTTTAAGGGTTTCGATTTCGCGCTCGCGGCTCATTATGCCAACCGCCTCGCTCTTTTTGCTGCCGCCTGTGATTGAGCCCTGAGGATTTATCACATCGCCTTCGAGTGAGACAATTTTAAAAGCATAGCCGCTTGCTTTTGACATCTGGATAGCGTCAACGAGTTTTTCGACGATTATAGTGCCTCCAAGCAAGCCAGAGACGACATTTTCGATTTTGTTGTCATATGAAATAAGCTCGCTTGCAACGCCGATATAGCCTTTCATGTTTTTGATTGGGCTTGGATTGACACTGCGCCTTTTCATAGAGGATATCGGCAAAAAGGTCGCTCTGCCAAAGTGGTTTTGTTTGAGATATTCGACAAGCTCTTTTGCGCCGTTTTCGTCGAAGGTGACGATGTTCTGCACGCTGGATCCAAGCGCCACTTCGATTGCGGTTTCGTATTTTTCTGGCACTTTTATAAGCGAAGCGACGACGCCGACGATATTTTTTGAAAGTGCCGACGAGGTTGTTGAGAGCTTCAATAGCTTTTTGACCGCATAGTTGTAGCCTTCAAACTCTGCCTGCATTTCTGAAAGCAGTTTCAGTCTGTTTTCAAACACTTTGAGTTCGGTCGCTTTGTTTTGGCGATCGTTTTCGAACTCCTGCAAGCGGCTTGTCAGCAGCGCGAGCTTTGCAGCTGCCTCGCCATGCTCTTTTTCGGTCGCAGAAAGCGCGCCGCTTGTTTGGCTGAGCAAAGCTGAAAGCTGGGTTTTGTTTTGCTGCTGCTCTGAGAGCTTTTGCTTGGTTTCGGCGATCTGATTTTCGATGGTTTGAAAGTTTGTCGTCAAAAGCTCTTTTTCAGTTCCAAACTTTGAAAGCGAGCTTTTTGCATCAGAAAGCGAACCGAGAGTTTCGATAAATTTTTGTTGCGACTGGCTGGTTTGAGCCTCGTTGAACTCGATCTCTTGCGCCGCCTGATGATATTTTTGTGAAAGGTCGTCAAAGGCTTGTTCGAGCGAAGAAAGCTTGTTTTCAAGTTCGAGCTTTTCTGCCTCTTTTTTGGTTTTTTGCTCGCTTGCAGCCTCCAAAAGCTTTTGCGCGTTTGTCATGTCGAGATTCAGGCGATCGTTTTCTTTTTGCGTGAAGAGGATCCTCTCTCTTGCCACCTTGGTTTCGCCCTCCTGCTTTTCGAGGTTGACGGTCAGTTCCAAAATTCGCGCGTTGAGTTTTGAGAGAGTTGAATCGAAGTTGTCGAGCCTTTTCATCGCTTCGTTATATTGCTCTGTGGCCTCGTTCATTTCGCCATCGCGCAGAGCAAGCTCCTCCATGATCGCGTTGAGCTTGACCCTGATCTTTTCTTTGAAGTCGTTTGCGTTTTCATACTGATAGATGTAGGCATTGACTTCCAAATCTTTTAGCTGGGCTTTGAATTCCAGATATTTTTTGGCGTTTTCTGCCTGTTTTTTAAGTGGCCCCATCTGCCTTTCGATTTCCAGCAAAATGTCGCCCACTCTCGCCAAGTTTTGCCTAGCGTTTTCAAGTTTGCGCTCGGCGTCGGTTTTGTCTTTTTTGTATTTGGCGATTCCTGCGGCATCTTCAAACATACTGCGCCTGTTTTCTGGCTTGGATTCGACGATTTCCGTCACCTTGCCCTGCCCAATGATCGAATATCCGCTTTTGCCGAGCCCTGAGTTATATAGCAGGTTTGTGATATCACGAAGCAGACAAGTGTTGCGGTTGATGAGATATTCGCTTTCGCCCGAGCGATAGAGCTTTCTTGTTATGATGAGCTCGTCATAGTCGAAGTCAAAGTAGCGAGTGGAGTTGTCAAAATGCAGCGACACTTCGCAATACGAAAGGCTTTTGCGTTTTTCGGTGCCGTTGAAAATGACATCCTGCATGCTGTCAGCACGAAGATCTTTGACCTTTTGCTCACCGAGCACCCATCGGATAGCATCTGCTACATTACTCTTTCCGCAGCCGTTTGGGCCGACGATTGCAGTGAAGCCGTCGTTAAACTCAATCACCGTTTTGTCGGCGAAAGATTTGAATCCTGACATTTCTATCTTTTTTAGTATCATGCTTTTTTCCTTTTAAACTTTGAAGAGCTTTTGTATCGCGAGTTTTGCGCAAGCCTGTTCTGCCGAAAGCTTGTCCTTGCCAAAAGCGGTGCTGATTTTGTCTTCGTCCATATAAAAACTTGCCTCAAAGCCGCCCTCGACCTTTTCTGTGACATACTTTATTGCGCACTTGAACCCTGCCTGAACAAGCTCTTGCAGCTTGCTTTTGTAGTTGTCATCCTGAACTGTGCGGAAAGATTTTAAATTGAAATGCTTTTTGATAAAGCCCCTTGCAGCGCTCAGACCGCCGTCGAGATAAACAGCAGCGATGATCGCTTCGATTATATCGGCCTTGACAGCTTTTGAGACCGAGTTTTTCATGCTTTTGCCAAGCAGAATATCCTCGCCTAGTCTCAGCGAATCGAAGATCGTTGAAAGATAGTTTTCCGACACAAAATGGCTGCGCATCACTGTGAGATAGCCCTCATCTTTGTCGGAATGCTTGAAGAGATATTCACCGACCAAAAAGTCCAAGATGCTATCGCCCAAAAACTCGAGTCTTTCATAGTTTTCAGCCGATTTGGAGGAGTGAGTCAAAGCGCGTGAAAGCAGAGCTTTGTCTTTAAATTTGTAGCACAGTTTTTCCTCAATCATTGCCCTACCTTTTCTGCCAGAGCAGCCTCTATTTTTGGAATGAGTTTGTTGTTGTGCAAAAGGATCGCTTGATCGATGGAGGATGCGATGTTATCCCTGCCCGACGAGCCGTGGTTTTTCATAACCAGCTTCTTCACGCCCAAAAATGGCGAGCCGCCGTGCTTTGACAGCACATCAATTCTGCCTTTGAGCTCTTTGAAAGTTTTGCTCATAAAGAGCGCGCCGATTTTTGAAGAAAGATGCGATTTGATTGAGGATTTGAGGAGTGAAAGCACTGCCCCCACAGCGCCCTCAGAGGCCTTTAAAAGCACGTTTCCTGCAAAGCCCTCGGCGACCATGACGTCGATATCGCCAGACATATATTCTCTTGCCTCAACGTTACCAACAAAATTGAGCGAGCTTTCCTTTAAAAGCTTGTATGCCTCGCGCGTTAGGTCGTTGCCCTTGTGCTCCTCGACACCAATGTTGAGCAGCCCTACTTTTGGCGATGGCTCGCTGTATAAAATCGAGTAGTATGCCGAAGCCATGAGCGCGAAGTGATAGAGGTTGATTGGTTTGCAATCGATGTTTGCTCCGCTGTCGCAAAGCAGAACATCCTTGCCTGATTTTTTTGTTGGCAAAACAGGAGCGAGAGCCGGCCTAGTTATGCCCTTAATTCTGCCGATTTTCATGATCGCGCCCGTCAAAATTGCACCTGTGGAGCCTGCTGAGACGAGAGCGATTGTCTCCTCGTCATTTTTTAAAATGTCAAAAGCTCTGACGAGAGAGGAGTCATCCATCTTTCGAATTGCCTCGGTTGGAACGTCGTCATTTGTGATGACCGACGGAGCGTGCTCGATTGTTATTTTTCCCTCACCTCTTCCTGCGATAAGTTTTTCTAGCCTATCCTTGTCACCGGTGAGAATAACCTCAAGATCCTTGTGTTTTTCAAGCGCGATTATCACGCCTTCAACAATTTCCTCTGGCGCCTTGTCGCCGCCAAATCCGTCAACAACAATTTTCATTTTAACCTCACTGAAATTTGTATGAAAATAGTATAAATAAAATATAAAAATAAGTAAAGCGATTTTAAGCAAAAATCTTTTTTTGAAAGCGCTTGTCTTTTAGACATAAAAAAAGCTCGCGAGTGCTGCGAGCGTTTTGAAAACACAATATCTTGTGCGTATTATGACATAATAGCACCAACATATTGTTTTAAGCTTTTTTCTTCTTATCCACTTCGATTACGGTTTGGTTTTTGTATGTTCCGCATTTCTTGCAAGCAGCGTGAGGCGCTTTCATTTCGTGGCATTGTGGGCACTCAACAAGCGTTGGAGCGGTTGCCTTAAAGTTTGCCGAGTTTCTTGCATTTCTTCTCGCTTTGGATACCTTACCCTTTGGAACAGCCATGATTTCCTCCTTTAAGTTTTGTTACTTGACTATTATAGTCATATCAAACATCTTTGTCAAGCGTTTTTGCGTTATTTTTTAAGTCCAGCAAGTTTTAGCGTGTCGCGTGCGATCAGCAGCTCTTCATCGGTTGGCAATCTGAATGCCCTGATCGTTGAGCCTGGCAGCGTGAGCTCTTCAACAGTGCCTCGTGGGAGCGTCAAGTTTTTCTTTCTGTCAAACTTCACGCCCATGTATGCGAGCTTGTCAAGCACATATTCGCGCAGGTCCTCTTGATTTTCGCCTAAGCCTGCTGTGAACACGATGGCATCTGCCCCACCGAGCACGTTGAGCATAGCGCCGACATATTTTGAAATGCGATAAAACAGCATGTCGCGAGCAAGGAGCGCTCTTTCGTCGCCCTCACTGATGAGTTTGTTGATGTCGCGCATATCGCTGCTTTTGCCAGAGATGCCAAGAACGCCGCATTTTTTGTTGAAGTAGTTGATCATCTCGTCGGCATTTAGACCTTTCTTCTTGCCAAGATAAGCCACAACAGTTGGGTCTATGTCGCCTGTTCGCGTGCCCATCATGAGCCCTTCAAGCGGCGTGAAGCCCATCGTGGTGTCAACACATTTGCCGTGGTCTATGGCAGTGATCGAAGAGCCGTTTCCGATATGGCAAGAGATGATTTTGAGCTCTTCCGGCTTTTTGCCCATGAGTTTTGCCGTCTCTTGCATGATGTAACGATGACTCGTGCCGTGGAAGCCGTATTTGCGAACATGGTATTTTTCATAGTCCTCATATTGTATGCCATACATATAGGCAACTGGCGGCATCGTTGAGTGAAAAGCTGTGTCAAACACGACAACCTGAGGAGTGTTTGGCATAACCTCTCGGCAGCCCACCATGCCAGCAATGTTTGCTGTGGCGTGAAGTGGCGAAAGATCTTTCATCTTTTCGAGGTTTGCGATGAGCTCGTCGGTGATTATCTCGGATTCAAAATACATCCAGCCGCCGTGCACGCATCTGTGCCCTATTGCAGCGATTTCGTCAAAAGATTTGATAACAGCAAGATCGCCTGTTGTGAGTTTGTTCAAAACAACTTTGAGCGCTTCGGTGTGATTTGGCATGCTGACCTGATCAACCTCTTTGCCGCCTTTTGCCTTGTATTCGATGAAAGAATCGGCAAGCCCAATCTTTTCGCACGCGCCTTTTGCGATGACGCTTTCATCGTTCATCTCAAAAAGCTGAAATTTTATCGAGCTCGATCCAGCGTTGATAATCAAAATTTTCATTGTTTCTTCTCCTTTGCTTGCAGCACTGTGATTGCTGTGATTGTGACTATTTCTTCAACCGTGCAGCCGCGTGAAACATCGTTAACCGGTTTTTTCAGCCCCTGCAAAATTGGGCCGATCGCCTGCATTCCGCCAAGAGATTGCATGGCTTTGTAGCATATATTGCCGGCGTTAAGGTCCGGAAAGATCAAGATGTTGGCGTCGCCTTTGAGCGGACTGTTTGGCGCTTTCAAAGCCGCCACATTTGGTTTTAGAGCCGCATCAAATTGCAGTTCGCCGTCGCTGATAACGCCTGGCTTTGAAAAAGCTTTGGCAGCCTTTTGCACTTTTTCAACCTTTTCGCCCTTTGCACTGCCATGAGAGGAAAAAGACAAAAAGGCAACCTTTGGAGGATCTATGCCAAGAAGTTTTGCGGTGTCAACCGTTTGAGATGCGATTGTCGCAAGCTGGTCGCTGGTTGGATCCACCATAACGCCGCAGTCAGCCAGCAGCAGATCCTTGCCTTTTAAAAAGTCGTTTTTGCCAAAAAGCAGCATGCTGGATGAAACGATCCCACCTTTTTTTGCAGTTTTGATGATCTGCAAAGCTGGGCGAATGGTGTTTGCCGTGGAGGTTTCCGCTCCACACACCATGCCGTCTGCGATGTCAAGGTCAACCAGCGCTGTTGCAAAGTAATATGGATCCATTGCAAGCTTTTCTGCCTCTTCCATCGTCATCCCCGACTCTTTGCGCTTTGAGTAGATATGCTTTGTCACCTTTGTTTTGAGCGGACTTGTTTTTGGATTCATGATTGTAAACGAGATCAGTGACTTGTCTCTGATCACAAGGCTTGATTCATCACCGATCAAAATCGGAGTGCAAATCTTTTTCTTTTGCAAATATTTTACCGCAGTCAAAATTCTATCGCTAAAACCCGCCTCTGGAAAAACTATGCTTTTGTTTTTTGATCGGGCTTTTTTATACAAACTTTTTATGTTAAACATTTTTTCAATTCCTTTAATAATTTTTTAAGATTTCAAGTAAACATATAAAGTATAAAAAATTTTGTTTGTTGTTGTCAAATCTTTCGAGGTGCTTTTGAAAAAAATTAGCAATTTTGTGACCGTTTGCGTTTTGATTTTGATTTTTGCGATTGCTCTGTCTCCTGCAAGATTCATCGAGTCCGCCTCGAACGGCCTGCTGGCTTTTGCAACAAAGGTTCTGCCCTGCACTTTGCCTTTCATGATCCTGACAAAACTTGTCATCGAACAAGGAAACCTCCAAAGATTTTGCAAGATTTTTGCCAAGCCTTTTAAGAAATTTTATGGGACAAGCGAAAGCGCAAGTTATGTGTTTTTTATGAGTGTTTTGAGCGGATATCCGGTCGGATCCAAAATGGTGGCAGACCTGTATGAGAGCGGTAAAATTTCGCGAACCGAAAGTTTTAGGATGTGCTCCTTTTGTTCGAATTCTGGCCCGATGTTTATCGTCGGCACAGTTGGTGCGGTTTTGTTTGGCAGCATAAAAATCGGCTTTATTTTGTTTTTTTCGCACCTGTTGTCTGCACTGTTAAACGGCTCACTCTATCGCAAGTTGAAGGCGACTGAAAGCGCACTTTTTGAGATAAAGGCGCAAAACAAAGAGCCGATGCAATTTGGCGAAATAGTTTCAAGTTCGGTGAGCGCGTCGCTGAATGTTGGAGCGATCATTTGCCTGTTTTTCATAATAATAGACGCGCTTTCGCCGCTTTTTTCGCTGCTTCCTGCGTCGCTAGTTCCGCTTGCCGAAGGTCTTGTCGAACTGACGCGCGGCTGCATCGATGCCTCGAGTTTGCCAACCTTTGCTGGTGCGACAATTTGCAGTTTTGTGATAAGTTTTGGTGGTTTTTCGACGATCATGCAGTCAAACGCGATGTTAAAAAAACTGAAAATGCCGGTGTGGCTATTTTCAGTTCAAAAACTTTCTCAGGGCACAATTTCTGCCGCTATAACAACCTTGCTTTTGCTTTTTTAAAACTTTGATTCGTGGTCGAGCTGCCTTTGCAAAATGTCATCAAGCTCGCGCAGATTGTGTCTGATCGATTTCACGCCCTTGGCGGCATATTTAAGGCCACGCACAAGGCCGAAAACCAGGTCAAAATCCTGCTCCATGCAAGCGATGATTATGGCGTGGCAAATTGAGATGCAATCGCGTTTTTGTGCGTCGAGGCGCTCATCTTCCAGCCTTTCAACCATCTCAACCGCAACATCCTTTGCCATTACAAAGGTCTGGCACATTCCGCTTTTGTCGCGGAGATAATTTGACGCACGTTCGATTGGAAATGGAACAACTTTGAGTTTTTGCTCAGGCGTCATCTCCTCTTCTGGGATCTCGGGAGCTTCAACCTCTTCATGCTTTTCAGGAGCAACACTGAACGCCTCTGCGATAAGATCTCTGAAAGGCAAAATGACGTTTGTCATAAATTTTTTGCCGTCAAGTTTGCCGTCGTCGTTAAAATAAGTCATGACAAGTTCGTCAAACGAGATTTTTTTGTTCCCAACATCTGCCAAGATGCAAAAAGCGAGTGCCAAAATTTTGTATTCCTCTTTTGGTAAAACAAAAAGCTTGGCGCCAGAGGCATCCTTTGTGAAGGCTTTTTCAAACTCCTTTTCTTTGTTAAAATTATTCATGCAGTCTGACAGAAGCTCATAAACCTCGGGACAGCTTGCGATCGCCTCCAAAAGCTTGTCTATCTTTTGGTCAGCAAAAAGCAATTTGCTCTCCATAAGCTCGTTGCAGATTGAAATGACATCATAAGCTTTCATATCACTCTTCCTTTTAATATATTTTAGCATAAATTAAATAAAAAACAACAAAAAATTTGCAATATTAAAAAAAAACTGCTATTATTTAAGCATGGACAGCATAATATCAGACGAAATCAACAACGAAGAAAAGGTTAGAACAAAATTAACCCTGTTGTTTTTTATGGAAAAAATGGAAATCCCGCTCACAAAAAACTCTATTCTCGACATCTGCTCGATCGAAAACGATTGGATCAGTTATATGGACTGTGTTGCAATCATTTCGGAGCTTTGCGAGACAGGCTTTATTTACAAAACCGAAAACGCTGAAAACGATGAGCTTTACTCAATCACCTACACCGGCAGAGAGTGTTTGGCTCAGCTTTATAAGCGCGTTCCATATGAGCTGCGTGAGCGCATGACCGAATATGTTAAACTCAACAAACTCTCTGTCAAGACCTCGCAGGAATACACCTCGACATATGTAAAAAATGAGGATGGCTCCTACACCGTTACGCTGCGCATCTATGAGCCGATGATTTCAACGCCTATGTTTGAAATCAAGATCAAAGCGCCGTCACGACAGAGCGCAATCGAGGCCGATCAAAAATGGAAGAGGCAAGCCCCGAATGTCTATGAATTTGTCTATGAAAATTTGGTAAACACCGACTAACCCGCCGGAAGCCGCTCGCTAGAGCGCGAGCAAAAAAAGCCCTCCGGCTTTTTTTTGACTTTTGCGCAGCTGTTTGTTTTAAGAAAAGTGCTTTGCTTTTGTCAGCTCTCCGTTTTAAAGCGAGAAAGCGGCCGAATCCGCTCGCCCAAGGCGAGCCCCAAGTGCCGCGCGGAGGCGGCGGTTGGGATGCTTTTGCGCAGCAAAAGGCAGCTTCGGCCGGGGCTCCGGAGACAATTTAGAAAATTTTAAGTTTTTGGCTTTATTTTTGCGATTTCGTTTCGAGCGATTTGGTCGCAGCGGTTGTTGAGTTCGTTGTCAGAGTGCCCTTTCACCTTGTGCCAGCGCACGATATGCCCTTGCATGGCTGAAAGCAACCTTTGCCAAAGTTCGACATTTTGAACCGGCTTTTTGCCTTTGGTGCGCCAATTGTTCAAAAGCCAAAAGCTGATCCAATCCTGCAAAAAGGCATTGACGACATATGCCGAATCGCTGAAAATGTCGACCTCACATTTTTCTTTTAACGCTTCAAGACCGTTGATAACTCCGAGAAGCTCCATTCGATTGTTGGTTGTGAGCTCCTCGCCGCCTGAGAGCACTTTTTCGCGCCCAAGGCTTTGCAAAATTGTCGCCCAACCCCCTGCTCCTGGGTTCCCCGAGCAAGCTCCGTCAGAATATAGCACAACTTTTTTCAATCTTGCATCCTCAACTTTTTTGCAACTGACTCCAAAGTCTGCTTTTTTGATGCAGGTCTCATTTCAAGCTTTGCTCCGTCATTGTGCATTCTTGGAAAGATGTGAACGTGAAAATGCGGCACAGCTTGTCCGGAGGCCTCTTTGCAATTTGTTGCAACATTGACGCCCTCGTATCCAAGGTTCAAAAAGTGCGAAGAGATTTTTTTTGAAGCGAGCATAACCTTGTTGAAAGTTTTTTCATCACAAGTGTCCATGTCTGAAACGTGTTTTTTTGGAACAACGAGAGTGTGCCCCGGCACATCGTTTTCTATATCCAAAAAGGCAAAAACGTCGCTGTCTTCATATATTTTAAAGCAGCCAATCTCCCCTTTGATAATTTTGCAAAATATGCAGTCTGTCATATCTTTCTCCTTTTAGTTATGACAATTTTAACACATTTGCAATATTTCTCCAACAAAAAAATATCACAAAAATCAAACGAAGTTCTAAAACAAAAAAAGCCCTAACTTTGAGTTAAGGCTTTTGGCTTTGCATTTTTAAATTTTCCATTCAGAAGGAATTTGGATTGGAGAATAATTTTTTTTGAGTGACTCGCTGGCGTCGAGGATTTGGTAGTATTCATTTATTGCACTTGAATCCTTCATAGCTTTCAAAAATTTGTCGATCGCTTCATCAAACACTTTTTTATCAATATTTTTATCAACAATGTAGAAGCCTTTTTCATCGCAAAGAATATTTTCATCTTCATCAACTTTCAAAAGGCTGTAAGGTGAAATTTTAAGTTTGTCAACACGGTTAGTAATCTTTTTGAGGTTGCTGTTGATAATGCCGCAATCTCTCTTTTGCTTTTCAGACAAATTTTTATAGTCTTCTGCTGCGTTGTTTAACATGCTGTTGTATCTGAAATTTGCAACATCATACAAAGTGAGCATTTTTGAAAAATCGTCAACTTTTGCCTTTTTGGCCTTAATCTTTGCGATCCTTTCTTCTTTTGCAGCTTTTTCAGCTTCTTCGGCTTTGAGTTTTTCTGCTTGTTTTGCCTGATAGATTGGCAAAAGCTCTTTGTCGGCAGCGGCAACAAAGTCAAGTTCTTGCAAGTCTGCGTTCATCAATTCATTAACCATTGTTTTGAGACGTTTGAAGAATGGATTTTTGTTTTCCAAGCGTTCGTCAGCCACAACTGTGTGAGCGATATTTTTTGCAACTCTCATTGCAACATAGTCATAACTTAAACCAAGTTTGTTCTTTTCGTAATAGTTAATAAGATCAACCAATCCTGCAATTTTTTCAGCACCCCCAAAAGTTCTTTGTTCGCGCATTTTTGCTGGAACAAATTTGCCGTAAAGCAGATCCTCGACAACATTATGTTTGCGAGAGACATTTCTCACCAGAATTTCATTTTTGAGCATATTTTTGACTTTGTTATATGAGTTTTGAATTGAAACAATATCTCTATCTAAAAAGCCTTTTTCAGGTTGAGTTTCTGCCTTATAAACTGTTGCAACATAAAGCTTTGCGTTTTTGATGATGTTTGCAGCTGCTGCCTTTGATTTTACGTAGAGATCCTTGAGCACTTTCTCATTTTTTTTGTCACCCAAAAACTCAAGAATA
>CALVZD010000002.1 GCA_944372435.1 uncultured Clostridia bacterium
AAAAAAATCGAGAGCAGAAAACTTAAACCTGCGTGGAACATTCAAACCTGTGATAATGAATTGCATAAAGCAAAAGCGGCCGCAACTCTATCCACTTTATGACGAGATTTACAACAAAGGAAATGACCTATATTGGCAAGCTTTGGACGCCGAACTACAACACTTTGCAAAAGAACAAGGTCTTGAATATAAAACTAATGATGATAGTTTTTTAAAGCCTTTTGAAGCAAAGCCAGTGATTGTAAATTATTTTTACCATAGCAAAATCAAAAAATCCGCACAAAAGAAACGCTAGATCAAAATCGCTTTTATTTGCAACAAACTGCATCGGCAATTGTCCTTGTTTTGTTGCAAATATTTTTGTTTTGTGCTAAAATGGTCGCAGGTAAGACAAAAACAAAAGGAAAAAATATGGAAGAAGAAAAACTTTTAAAACTGTCGGCTCGGGAATTGACTGATTTGGGAGTATGCCCAACCTGCCTGAATAGAAAATATAACGGAGCGGTCTTTGGGGATGACAGCAAACTAAAACTTTACGAAGACGAAGATATCGAATGTCTGTTTGTCGGCAATCCAAGAGCAGTTGGACATATGATGATATCCACTCAAACGCATTATCATGATCTTAGCGAAGCGCCAGACGAATTAAACGCGAAAATAATAAAATTTGCCAAACAATTTATGATCATATTAAAGCAGACTTTTGGTTGCGAAAGAGTTTATCTCTGCACCATGAGTGACGGCCCTATGAATCACTATCATGTGCAGCTGATTCCGCGTTACAAAAACGAAGAGCGCGGCTCTAAAAACTTTGTCAAGCCACGCAAACCATATGAGTTTGACGAAAAATCTTTTAATAAGGTGAAAGAGCTCATAAACCAATTTGTCACACACGAATAAAGCGCTTTTAGCAGTTTATTTTTACAAACAGTTTTTTTCAACCATCTTGCAACCGACACCGATTTACTTTTAAAAATTGCCAAGTGATGAAAATGTTTTGCTTTTAATGCGTTTTTATTGGCAAAATTTGTAAAATTTGGTATACTAAAATCGAAACTAATGAAGGAGCTGGTATGGTTTATTTGTTTTTTGCAGGATATGTCGCAATTTTGATAATTTCGATGGTGCTGTATCTGCCTAAACTTTTCCAGATTTTTTCTGCGCACAAAAAACCAACCAAAAAAATTGCAAAGGCCAAAAGAAAAATAGCTTTGGTCATCCCTGCTCGCAACGAAAGCAAAATCATCGGCGATCTGTTCGACTCGATCAAAAAACAAACATATGGCAGAGATTTTTTCGATATTCATGTGCTGGTAAAAGACCCTAACGACCCAACGATAGAAATGGCTGAGGATATCGGCGCAGAGCTTTTTGTTTGCACCACACAAAAGTGCAAAGGCGATGTTTTGCATGATTTTTTCGAAAAGCTGCTGCAAGGTGACATAAAAAAATATGAGGCGTTCGCCATCGTCGATGCCGATGCCGTTTTGACCGAAAATTATTTGGAAGAGCTGAACAATGCGCTCGAATATGACTGCGACGTTTTTCAAACGCGAAAACTCATCAAAAACTTTTTGGGAGACAAAAACTCAAGATCATTCATCAGCAACTCGTCGGCACTCATCTACCCTATCATCGACGATATGAGCAACAATTTTAAAAGCACCAAAAACCTGCCATTAAATTTGTGTGGACAAGGCTTGATGATCAGACGAAAAGTCATAGAAGAGAAAAACGGTTGGCACTACAAAAGTTTGACCGAGGACTATGAGCTCAGGATGGACAGCGTGCTGCACAACTTTAAGGCGATGTATTATCCATATGCAGCACTTTATACCGAAGAAGTTGTTACATACAAAGAAAACATCAAGCGCAAAATGCGCTGGCTTGTTGGGCGCGCTCAATGCGACAACCTTTACGGTGACAAGATCAAAGAAAAGCTAAAAGGCAAAAAGCCGTCGCTGCTGTTGAAATTTGACCTTTACTATTACAGCGTGGCGATATTTGTTTTTTTGATCAGCACAGTTTTGATGGCAATTTTTGGAGTGCTGCTAACAGCTTATCTCATCACACTTGGAAACCTGCAATGGATCGCGTCGCTATTTTTGCTTGTCATCATCCCGCTGCTGATGCCATATCTGCTGCTGTGGTGTTTTTCGCTGATTGCGATGATCCACTATCGCGACGCGTTTTCAAAAATCACTCTGCAAGAAAAGATTGCAACGCTCTTCTACTCCCCTTTCAACCTGTTCGAATTTGCGCCGCTATATCTGCGAGCTAACATTGTTGCAAAAAGGCAATTTGAGTGGACTCAGACAGAACGCGTAGAATATGACAAACAAAAAAACGGTTGAAAAATAATTTCAACCGTTTTTATTGCTAAAAGTTTGTCAAATCCTCTAAAACTTGGGCGATGTTTTCGGAGAAAATTGTGGTGCGGCGTTTTTAGCCCTTCAACAATGAAAAAACCTCCTGCAAGGGTCTTAAACTGTGCAGAAGGTTTTAATATGACTGTTTGAAAATCGGTGTTTATTTTTTGCGATTTTTGTCAAAGAAAGCGAAGGGGTTTGGTTTAAAGAGCTTGATGGGCAATCGTTTTTGGTGGCAGAAAACCTCGGAATTTGGGACGATGTGATAGCGAAATTTTTGCCTAAATCAAAGTTTTTTCCGCAAGCAATGGACAACCTTTATGAAATAATAAACGCCTCGACTATACCAAATTTTTCGACAAATGTCACACTGCCTTTGCGCTCTGAAATTGACAGGGTGAGTTTGCCGATTTTGGACAGCGAGGCTTCTGTTGACTTTTGCTTAATTTGCCAGAATGCAAACAAATCAAAATTAAAAAAACTGCTCGGCTTTGTTAAAGGAAAGTAAAGCACGCGGCGAAAGCTGCGAGCGAGCGCGCGAGCGGCACGCGCGGAGCGCGGGTGGTGCCTGTCAAGGCTTGCTTTCGCCGGGTTAGAGACTTAGACCAAGGTTTTTCAAATCCAACTCTCCTGACCCCATATACTGACTTTCTCCGGTCAACGTTGCACATTTTGCAGCATCAATTTTTACGCCTAGCGTTCCCCCAGGAAAATGTATTTGATAGGAGCTTTCACGCTTTCCGTCAAGTTTGTTCAGCACTCTTGCGATCGCGGTGGCTCCTGTTCCGCAGGCAAGAGTCTCTCCACTCCCCCTTTCAAACACGCGAGCCAGAACATCTTCTCCTTGACGTTTAACAAACTCCACATTGACATTGCCGTTGTATCGGCGCTGCAACTCCTCGGTTATATGCGGAAATTTTTCAGGCACCAAATTTTCGGCAAAGCACACAGCATGAATGTTGCCGGTTCTGACGATATAATACATCATTCGTTCATTAAGACAATCAAAGTAAACAAAATGCTCCTCTGGCTCACAAGGCCTGCCCATGGAAACAGAAGTGATCGCATTAAAGCCATCGTTTTCTAAAATTTTTACATTTTTGACGCCAGAGAGAGTGTCAACACTGATTTCTGGGGCGTTTGGCCGATAGTTGTGTTGAAAATATTGCGCCACACACCTCACTCCATTGCCGCACATTTTGGCCTGACTTCCATCTGCGTTGTAAATATCCATCGAGCAATCTGCGCGATAACTGTTGCCGATGATTATTATGCCGTCGGAACCTATTCCCGTCTCTCGATCGCAAATTTGCGGGGCAAGCTTTGCAGGGTCAAATTCAACAAGCTGATAGACTCTGTCAAAAAAGATATAATCGTTGCCTGCGCCGTTCATTTTAAAGTATTTCATAGTTCACCTCTTCTAATTATGTATGCGCGCGAAAGGTGAAAAATGCTAATAAAATTTTTGCGAGAAATTTGCAAAAAACATTTGACAATTGCTTTGATATGTTCTATAATATACATGCTTGCGAGTGTGGCGGAATGGCAGACGCGCACGTTTAAGGGGCGTGTTCGAAAGAGTGTGGGTTCAAGTCCCACCACTCGCACCAGCGGCGAAGAGAGTTGAAAGAGCTCTCTTTTTTATGTTAAAAACCTTTGCGGGACTTGAACGGGCGGAAAAGCGAAGGCAACTGTGTTTGCGTTCGCCCGCCCCGGCGTGATAGCGGCTCAGCTAGCCTTGACGAGGCATTCCGCGGAGCAAGTCCCACCACTCGCACCAAACAAAAATAATCCGAGAACTTTGTTCGAGGATTTTTTTGTTTGTACTTTTATTTCTTCTTTTTTCGTTTTTCTTTTTTCTTCTCGTCGGATTATTTTTGAAATAAAAAATAAGAAAGAAGAAAGAAAAGTTGCGGTTGGGTTTTTAAGCGCCAAACGAATAGAACAACAAAGAGAGAAGTCCAATCCAAGCTTCTCTCTTTTGTTTTGAAATTTGACGGTTGCATGATATACTATTTAATAATTAAAGAGGTAAATCTAGTATGAAAGTTGTTATTGACAAAAGAACTGAATTTATGGGCATAGTTTTGATGTTAAGCAAATATAATCAAAAATATGAATTTTTTAAAAATGACTATTCAAACGAAGAATATATCAACGATATAATACAATGGTTCGAAAAATACAAAAATGACGAATTTATTAAATTGACTAATGAAATCATAGACAAATATAAAAATTTTAATTATTCAACACCTCTCGATTTGGTTTTGAGGTATTTTGACACAAATTTCAATCATGTTGAAAATGCTGACAAACCTGAATATTTTGATATATTAAATGAAAGATTAATACAAAAATTTTTGTGTGAGCTTCCGCGTTTTGCAAATAGAACAAAATTTGAAAAGTTTTACAAGAACCATTCTAATTTTTACAATAAGTGCATTGATTTTCAACAGAAATATTTGCAAGAACTTCCTTTGAGTATTGAAGAATATTTTTTAAATTTTTATGGCGTAGAAAAATCTCCAAATACATGGTGCAACTTGTTGTTAACAAACAGTTGTAGCGGTGGTTTTGGCATAGAAATTAATGGCATATTATATCCCTCATTAATTGTGGATTTCAAAGGCGAAAAACAATTTCCTTGCTCAGAGGCATTTTTATTTCACGAAATGAGTCACCCCGTTATCAATCCATTAACCAACAAATATTTAAAAGGAAAGGTAGAAACAAAATTAAAAATTCAGCATTATGGAAAAATTCAATCAATCATCAACGACAGCATAATTCGTGCGGCTGAAATTATTTTATACAAACATATGCAATATTCAACTGAATTTATTGAAAGAAGAATAAATATGGAAAAAGCCCAAGGTTTTGAGCATATCGAAAAAGTTGTTGCTTGCCTCGAAGTCTATTCAAGCCATCAAGAAAAATATCCAAACATAGAATTTTTTTTCCCAACATTGCTTGAAACTGTGGTTGATTTAATAAAACCTAATGATAAAGAATTTAAACAAGTAAAGTAAGTTTTCCCGGCGTGATAGCGGCATTGCTGACCTGCCATGGCATTCCGCGGAGCAAGTCCCACCACTCGCACCAGCGGCGAAAACGGCATTTTTGCTTGTTTTCGCTTTTTTTAAAAGCGAAAAGCTGCGCGCTTACATTTGTTTTCGCCGCCTCTCGCGACCAAACGCAACTCGCACTTCGTTGGCGAGTTGGTCGCGACTTAATAAGGTTTAATTTTAAATAATCCAAGAACTTTGTTCGAGGATTTTTTTGTTTGTACTTTTATTTTTTATTTTTTCATTTTTCGTTTTCTCGGATTATTTTTGAAATAAAAAATAAGAAAGAAGAAAGAAAAGTTGCGGTTGGGTTTTTCAAGCGCCAAACGAAAATGTCAAAGGCATTTTGCGCTTACTCTCGTGCGAAGAAAAAGGTTCCAAGAAAAGCGGTTGTTTTTTATATCAAATATATTTATTGGGACTTGAACGGGCGGTCAAGAAAAGTTTTGCCGTAAAATTCAATCTAATTTAAGTTCATCAACTGGTGGTACGTTTTTTCTGCGACTATTGTATTTTTCCAATCCTTTCAAACGTTTTTCGCAATTTTGCTTTTCTACTAACTGACACAAGTTTGATGTTTCATAATATATCTTGTAAGTAATAGTGTTTAACAAATTTTCAAGTTGTTTTTTTTCGTTTTTAATTTGACAAACATTTATTTTGTCCTTCAATCTTTGTCTTATATCATTATATAAATATTTTGTAAGGTGGTATTCCCAAAACAAGTCGGTTGGAAGCGTTTTAAATTCCTCTGGATTTTCTTTAAGATTTAAAATTTTCCCATTAAAATTCTTTGGCAATTTGCTAATTTTCATATTATTGTCTTCAACAAATACGAATCGCAAGTTTTTGCCACCTTCTAACCAATTTAATGATTTACAATATTTAAAAATATCACCATAAATCCATTCAATAGAATCTGGTAAATATAATTTTTCTAATTTGTCACACCCTTCAAAAGTGTTAGCCCAAAAGCCTTTTAATCCTTCTGGAAACCTGACATCTTTCAAATTAATGCAATTTGCAAATGCATGCTGACCTATATATTCAATCCCAACTGGCAATTCGGCTTTTTCTAAAAAATCATACCCTTTAAAAGCTTCATCACTGATCTCCGCGATGTTTTGCCAAGGCCAATAAAGTCCACCGCCATTTAACTTAATTTCCTTTTTGCTTCGCATATAAGTGTCAATAACTTTTCTTGGAGTTAACGTATCATCAATCATAATTCACCTTCTTTAATAATTTTACTTTATAATGATTGATTTGTCAAGATTTATATAAAATAAAATATTTGACATATTTAAGAAATAATGTTATAAATAAAAATATATGAGGTGCAAATTATGAATAAAACAAAGAGAACTTTACTTTTGGTAAGTGGAATATTGTCACTTGTTGAGACTTTTGTGCTTTTGATTTTGATTTTCAGCATAAACTCGTTGTTAGACAATGTCGTCAAAACAATTGAAGAAACATCTATGCCTTATGAGCAAATTACGGAACAAGAACTGCAATTTATTAAAACCTTTTTAAAAAGTTTAATGATAATATATGCATTTTTTACTACATTGGCAGGAATTTTTACTTTAATTTCAATAAGCAATCCTGAAAAATTTGAATCAAGACGTGGACTTTATGTAACAGGTGCAGTTTTCACCATCCTTTCAGGACCAATTTCTCTGCCTTCCATTTTATATTATGTGAATTTCGCTATAAAAGATCAAATTGCAATTCAGCAGTCCCCAGCACAACCATCTGAAAGCAAAAACGACTATGACGATATAGAAAAAAAGATTAAACTGCTACGAGAATTAAAAGATCACGAAGAGATAACAAAAGAAGAATTTAGAAAAAGACTTTCAGACCTTTCGGATAAATAATAACCTACTTTAACCGCAGTTTTTTGATAACGGCTTTTGTTTGATCGCGAGTTCTGAAAGATTGGCAAGCTTTTGTTATCGTTTGATTGCGAACAAATTTGTCCTGAACCTGCTCGAGAAAGTTTGTCATAAACTCCGGCGCAAAAGTGAAAGCTTCTGCATATGCCCATGCGAGCGCCATTTTCACATAGTAGTTGTCATCACTGACAGCTGACAGGATTTTCAAACATCCTTGCAGATCCTCTTTTAACACAAACCTCATCAGCCACACAATTCCAAAACGCTTGGAAAATGGATTTGGGCTTTTTGTGAGGTTTTCAAAAAAACTTTTGCTCGCTTTGCATGCCTTTCAGTCGCACAACGATGACATCGCAACTGCCCCAGTTGTCGATGAAAGGCAATAGCGCTTTGAGCCGCTCCACCTTTGAAGCTGGTGAGCTTTTTGAAAAGGCGATCTTGTAACCCCAAAGCACAATTTGCTCGTGATAAATTGGGCTAAGAAACACTTCCTCATCCCCAGCGTTTGCCTTTGCATATTTTTCGAGCAGCGAGTTTTGCACGCCCAAAATTTTATATTTTGTGAAAATCATTTTTTGATCAAACTTTGCTCGCTCTGCGCTCGCATTCGCAAGCAAAAATTCTAAATCTTTCATCTTTTCTCCATAAAAAAAGCAAAATTGTTTAAATTTTGCTTTAACCATAAAATTCTAGTTTGCTTCCCTTTTCGACCTTTGAATTGTCTTTTTTTCTATATTCTTCAAAACAACTTTTGAGACGAGCTGTCATTTCTGTCTCTTCTTTTTCTTCGTTGAACGACTTGCCTTGAATTTCGCTATCAATTTGGCGCTGCTGCAAACGATAGTTTTCCACCATTGTGGCATATCTCTCAAACTTTTTGTCATAGCTGAAATCTTTATCTTTAACAAGCTCCTCCAAAGTCACATCACCTGAGAGATATTCGAAAACTTTTTTGCCAAGCTCGGTGCGTCCTTCTGTGAGATTGCCCAAAAGATCGCGCTGCATTTTTTGGGTTTTGCCCTGTTCGATAACAGTTGCAAAGCCGTCGTGATAGCCAGTGGCGTAGCCATAAAGCCCTTCAAGGTTGCCAGCGAGATTGAAAAATCTAAAAATTACTGGATCGCCGTTATATCTGACCAGTGCAAAGCCGTCTGAATAAGAATCCGCTTGATCAAAGGTAATTCTGCCAAGTTTTCCTTTTCTGTCTCGGAAACCAAACTTGCCATTTTTTGTTATATAAAGCGCTTTTCCATAAGAATATCCTTCTGCATAAGGATAATATTTGCTGCTTTCTCCGTTCTCATCGATAAAGAAGTAGTCATCCTCTCCTATTTTTTTAGCAACTGCTGGGCCGTTTTGCATGGTTGTAAGATATTCGAAATTGCCAACAAACTTACCATTTTTTGCAATGTAAAGTTGAAAAGGGGCATTTTTTTGTCGTTGAACAACTCGATAGCCAAAATATTCGTCAGAAACATATTCAAACGTTTCAGGCTCGAGAATGCCAAGTTTTTCGTTATAGCGCTGAAAGAGCTTGCTTTCTTGTCGTTTAACAAATCTGTAACCATGAGACGCGTCAGAAACATACACGCATGGGATCCGTTTTTGTTTACCTCCTTCTTGTCGAACTAGAAGATAAGACAAGTTGTCGTCGCCTAGAATAACTGGTTTGTTTTCAAAATCTTCTTTCAATTTTTTCATATTTTCTGCACTGTATTCCATATTACCTCACTTTTTTTTATTTTATCATAAATTTGTGCGGGCTGTCAAACTAAATGGTTTACAATTCTCTTTTTAGCTTTGACAGATTTATTTTGACAGAGCGTTTTCTTTTTGTTCGGTGGAGTTTTCGCCATCTAAATGAACGGCTTTATAACTTTTTATTTCCTTTTCCACATCCGAAAGCCTTTTTTGAATTATCGCTTTGTCATAATCAGAAATTTCTTTTTTGATTAATTGTGGATAATATCTGAGCAAAATTTTGTAACGCTCGTTGTTCATGACAAAATCGCCAAGCTTTTCGTCATAAGGCAGACGAGCATCACGGAGTAGAGTTTTGTAATCTATATCGTTCGCCTGGTCGCTGTAATAAGAATAAACTCGCTTGCCAAGATATGTCGATTTTCGAGTCACATTGCCAAGCATATCGCGATAAAAAATTTTGGTCGAACTAAAATTTTGAACCTTTGAAAAGCCGCAGGAATAATATGTGACAACATCATATGAATCCTCGCTGACTTTTCCAGAATGGTCTATGAAATGAAACTTTCTTTCGTTAGGCAGTCTTCCGATGCCGATGCCGTCATAATAATCCAGCAGATATTCAAAGCCTGTGTCACCTATCTCGCCAAAAAGATTGCGATAAAACCAAAGCCCGCCCTTTTCGATTTTGACAGGTGCAAAACCGTCAGAATATTCACGAACCTGAAAAAACGCGTCGCGAGAAAGCTTTCCGAACATATTTCGAAAGCGAAAGCCATCTTTGCATTTGACAGTGTCTGGAAAAATCATTTTGTTTCTCATGTTTTATCTGCTGAGAGAGCTTTTTTGAGGATCGTCCATGATTTGCTCTCTTTCGTCCTTGGTGTTTTCATATTTTTTAATAATTGGGTCAATTTTGCTGTGAAGTTCGGCCTTTGCCCTCTCCATTCTGCTCTTTGTGCGATACTTTGAGAGCTTTCTTTCCTCTGTCGCAACGATAAACGGAACAAGTTTTTCGTCAAAAGGAAGTTTTTCGTCAGACAAAAGCCGTTCTGCCTTTATTCTGCCTTCAACATAATCACAAACGCGTTTGCCGAGGTAGGTTTCATCCTGCGACAAATTTCCAAGAAGATCACGCCTTTTAAGAGAACCATTCTCGTTTTTTTGAACAAAAGCGAAGCCTGCATAATAACAAGTTGCAAGCAAATAGTAGTCGTTGTTGCTGACTTTGCCGTCGGCATCGAGATAATAGCAGTATTTTTTTCCGTCAACAAGGCGCAGACCATTTGACTCTGGCAAAATTTTGATAACGTCTTCTGGCAATCTTTCTCGATTTTTGCTTTTAATTTTTCTTACAGGAAGATTTTTGTCTTCATTTTTTCTTATGTTTGCCATAATTTCCCTCCATTTTTAAAATTTTTAAAGCTTTTGTGTTAAATTTCTTTTAAATTATACGCAAAAACTCTCGCTTTGTCAATACTGTTTTGCAAATTTTGATCTCAAAAAAAAGCAGCGCGATGCTGCTTTGTTTGATCACTAAGCTAAACCGTCCGAGGCTATCTTGCTAGCCACCTATTGTTATATAGCCTGCTGATCGAGTTTGTCTTGACGCGGTTTTAAAACTATGTCTGGTTCGCCATTTTGTTGAGTTATGAATTTTTCTGTTATTATAACCTTTTCAATATTAGTTTTGCCTGGCAGATCATACATAAGCTTCATCATCTTGCCTTCTAATATTGTCCTTAACCCTCTCGCTCCTGTTTTAAGTTCTATCGCCTTTTTCGCGACAGCTTTCAAAGCTTCCTGCGTAAAATCTATTTCCATGCCATCTATTTTAAACATCTTTTTGTATTGTTTGACAATAGAATTTTTTGGTTCAACCAAGATTTTTGCAAGTGCATTTTCATCTAGGTCATCAAGTCCAACAACAACTGGCATTCTGCCTACAAATTCTGGGATTAAACCAAATTTTATTAAATCATCTGGTTGCACTTCCTTCGCGAAATTAAAATCCTTTTTCTCTTGCACGGTTTTTACATCTGCATTAAATCCAACAGAAGAAGAATTTTTACGAGCTTCAATGATCGAATCAAGCCCAACGAACGCGCCGCCACAAATAAACAATATGTTTGTGGTGTCGATTTGAATAGTCTCCTGCTGCGGATGCTTGCGACCGCCCTGTGGTGGAACATTTGCGATCGTGCTTTCGATGATTTTTAATAACGCTTGCTGAACTCCTTCGCCTGCGACATCGCGAGTGATCGAAACGTTTTGCGTCTTTTTGGCAATTTTGTCGATTTCGTCAATATATATGATGCCACGCTGCGCCTTTCTTATGTCAAAATCGGCGTTTTGGATGAGCTTTAAGAGTATGTTTTCAACATCGTCGCCCACATACCCCGCCTCAGTGAGCGTTGTAGCGTCGGCCGCCGCAAAAGGCACTTTCAAGATCTTTGCCAAAGTTTTTGCAAGCAAAGTCTTGCCCGAACCGGTTGGACCAATCATCAAAATGTTGCTTTTTTCAAGTTCGATGTCGTCATTTTTTTCTTTTTTTGAAAAGTTGTAATTGATGCGTTTGTAGTGATTGTAAACAGAAACTGCAAGCACGCGCTTTGCCTCGTCTTGCCCGATAATATATTCGTCGAGCTTTGCCTTGATCTCTGATGGGATTGGAAGCTCGATTTTTTCAAGGCTTTCGTGCTGCTCGTCTTCTTTTATTATCTCCTTGCATATTGCGATGCATTCGTCACAGATGTACGCTTCGCCGTTTGGGCTTGCTATGATCTTTTTTGCATTTTTTTGTGGTTTGCCGCAAAATGAGCAAGAACACGTTTCAGAATTTTTCAATCATTCCCCCTTTTTGGCCTTTCTTGTAACGAAAATCTGATCCACAAGGCCATATTTTTTTGCCTCTTCGGCCGTCATATAGTTGTCACGATCGGTGTCTTTTTCGATCACTTTTAGGCTTTTGCCTGTGTTTTCGCTTAGTATTTCGTTTATTTTCATTTTTATTCTGGCGATATGCCTAGCCTGAATTTCGATGTCGCTGGCCTGACCTTGCGCGCCACCAAGTGGCTGGTGAATCATGATTTCACTGTTTGGCAAAGCAAATCTCTTGCCCTTTGTGCCGCTTGAAAGCAGAAAAGCCCCCATCGACGCTGCAAGCCCAACGCATATCGTTGTCACATCGCATTTGATGTATTGCATCGTGTCATATATCGCAAAGCCTGCGCTGACACTGCCGCCCGGGCTGTTGATATACAAAAAGATGTCTTTGTCTGGGTTTTTGCCCTCCAAATAAATCAGCTGGGCTATGACAAGATTTGCAACATTGTCATCAATCTCGCCATTCAAGAAAATTATTCGGTCTTCAAGCAGCCTGGAATAGATGTCATATGACCTTTCGCCAGCTCCTTTTTGATCGATGACCATTGGAATTAGCATGCTTTCCTCCTGTTATGAATTTTTCGATTTTAAAAGTTCGATGAGTTTGTTCATCAAGATGTCGTTTTGAATGTAGTTAAGCTCATATTCGCTCATGCCTTTTTCGACCTCTTCGCAGGTCGTTCCGCGCGCTTCGGCAACCTCATGCAATTTTGCGTGAACCTCATCGTGCGAGATGCTGATCTCGTTGTCTTTGACGATCTTTTGCAGCACGAGCCTTGTTTTGAGCACTCTCTTTGCCTCTTCAAGCTGCTCTTTGTCAAAGTCTTCGCGAGTTTTGCCGATGTAAGAGAGATAATCATCAAGCTTTATATGTTGATACGCAAGACGACCCTCAAAATCCTGCACAAGATGCTCTTTTTCATGCTCGATCATAGAGTTTGGAATTTCAACCTTGGCTTTTTTGACAACCTCCTCAATGAGCGCGTTTTCAAACTCTCGTTCAGCTTGGTTTTGCTTTGCTTGAAGAAGTTTTGCCTTTACGTCGTTTTTGTATTCCTCAACGGTTGCAAATTCTGTCGCAAAAGAGACAAGTTTGTCGCTGAGCTCTTGCGCCTGCTTTTTTTCAACCTTTTTGACTTTGACAGCAAAATCGGCTGGCTTGCCTGCCAAGTTTTCAGCAGGATAGTTTTGTGGAAACGAGACTTTGACAACCTTTTCATCTCCGGCTTTCAAGCCAACAAGCTGATCTTCAAAGCCCTCAATAAAGGTGTGAGAGCCAAGCTCGAGGCGATAGTCTTCCGCCGTGCCGCCGTCAAATTTTACGCCGTCAACAGAGCCGGAAAAATCGATATTGACAAAATCACCGTTTTCAGCTGGTTGGTCGCTTTCAACAAAACGCGCCTGGCTGTCAACAAACCTTTTGACCTGCTCGTCAACTTCTTCCTGGCTGACAGAAGGCTTTTTCTTTTTAACGCTGAGGCTGATTGGCCCAAGTTCAACTTCTGGCATAAGAAGCACAGTCAGGCTGACTTTCAAGCCATCTGCGGTCATTGAATCGATGTTGACTTTTGGATAGTCGGCGATTTCGAGGTCTGGGTTGTTTTTCAAAAATTCGGCATATTCCATAGACACAACCTCGTCGAAAGCGTCGTCATAAAAAACTGTGTCGCCATAATTTTTTTCGATCACCTTTCGAGGCGCCTTGCCCTTGCGGAAGCCCTGAATGTTGTATTTTCCCTTGTTTTTTTCATACGATCTTTCAATCGCTTCTTCCCACTTTTCTCCTGAAATTTCGATTTTGAGTTTGAGTGAACCTTTTTCACTTTTTTCGCGTGTAACCATAGTTTATCTCCTTTTTTTTGTATGCGATACAATTTTAGCACAGCCATAATAATTATACAAGCAAATTGCCAAAATAAAACCGAATAATTGTCTGTTAAAATGTCGAATTGTTATATGCACATGGCAACTATCAGAGCAATCGCTCCACCGAGCGCAAGCGCGATTTCAAGATAATAGATCGCCCTCTCTTTGAAAAGCGAACGTTTGAACTTTTTTTTGTATTTTTTCTCTTCCGCCTCAATTATCTCTTTTGAAAGCTTTTTTTTGTTTATCGTTTCAGCGACAAAAAGCTTGTATCTTTCTGGATAAGTTTTTCTGAACATAACAAAGGCATAGATAAACTCGCCCGCCCAATAAAGAAAATAGGCGGCAGAAAGCGCAAGAGTGACATAGTTTTTGTCATACTGAGCAAAGCGGTTTTCCAAAACTGCGGCGATGATTATGCCGACAATAAAGCAGACATTTGTGATAAATTTTCTCATTTTAAACCCTTAGAGCACGATGTTGACGATGTATAAAACGACTATCGAAACGGTGAAGATGATGTAGAGCACAAGCCACACCACATGAGTTTTTCGTTTCACCCAAAGCCCTGCAACAACGATGCAGACTATGTAGGCGACAGCCTCACCGACATAGCGAAAAGCGTCTGCCAGCGTTTTGCTGCCAAAGATTGCGCTGAGAAGCAGTGCAACTGCGATGCACCCGATCCCAATGTAGGCAAAAAGCTCAAAAGTCTTTTCCCAAGACCATTTTTCCTGAGGAGAATTGAAGCGCTTTTGCATTATTTGATCCCCTTGCTGATATGCTCGGCAAGATCGACGACTTTGTTTGAATATCCCCACTCGTTGTCATACCATGCAAACAGTTTGACAAACTTTGGATTCAGCATAATGCCTGCCTCAACATCGAAAACGCAGGTGTGCTCTTCGCCAATAAAATCGCTTGAAACGACTTTGTCACAAGTCCAGCTCATAACGCCTTTCATCGTCGTTTTTGAGGCTTTTTTGATCGCGTCGACAATTTGCTCATAGGTCGCAGGCTTTTTAAGAGAGCAGGTCAAATCGACCACCGACACATTTATGGTTGGCACTCTGCAACTCATGCCGGTGATTTTGCCTTTGAGCTCTGGAATGACCTCGCCCACCGCCTTTGCTGCGCCTGTGGAAGATGGGATGATGTTGTAAGAGGCAGCTCTTCCGCCCCTCCAATCTTTTTTGCTTGCGCCGTCAACTGTGAGCTGCGAAGCCGTGACAGAGTGGATGGTTGTCATGAGTGCCTGCTCGATGCCGAAAGCATCGTTTAGCACCTTTGCAAGTGGAGCCAAACAGTTGGTCGTGCAGGAGGCGTTGGAAATGACGTTCATGCTGTTTTTGTATTCTTTGTGATTGACGCCCATCACAAACATAGGCATACCTTTGCCAGGTGCTGTGACGATCACTTTTTTTGCGCCGCCTTGCAAGTGAAGCGAAGCGCCTTCATAGTTTGTGAACTTTCCGGTGGCCTCTATGATCACCTCAGCGCCAGCATCCGCCCATGGAATTTTGTCTGGATCGCGGATTTCAAAAAATTTGGCCGAGCTTGAACCGATATTCAACCTTCCGTCCTTTACCGAGGTTGGAATGTCAAACTTGCCGTGGATGGTGTCGTGATCGATGAGATATTTTGCATATTCAACATCCAAAAATGGATCATTGATTGCGCAGATCTGAATTCCCCTCTTTGCACATATACGCGCAACAAGCCTGCCAATCCTTCCAAAACCGTTAATACCAATTTTCAATTTAGACATTTTACACCTCCTCTGCCTTTGAAAAATATCTTTTTCCTGTTCTGATTGTCAAAATGTAGATCGCAACTGAGATCAACAAACCGAGCCCTGTGATCAAAACTGCGCAAATCCAAAGCAGCACCGATAAAAATGTGACTGGACAGAACAGATAGTAGACGACGATCGAGGCTATGACCGCCAAAAATAACGCTATAAATCCAATCAACATTAGGTTGTTGCGAGCGCGAGAATACTCCTTTTTTGCAGGAGGCGAACTGGTTTTCACATAGCCAACTGTCACGCCCTTCCATCTGTTCACACGCGAAGCATATGAAAGGTTTGATATATTGAGGATGACCTTTGAGATCTCCTCAGAAAAACCCACCGCCGACACATCTCCGTCGAAAAAAGAAAAGTCGAACAGCAGTCTTATAATTTTTTTCCAAATATTAAAGAAAAATTCGCAAAATTTGTTTCTCTTTTTTTGATCGCACACTGTTATGTCAGTTTTTGAGGTCAAAAACTTTAAAAGTTCGTCGTGAGAAAGCTGTTTTCGCAAAACTATCGTTGTGCCCTCTTCAAGCAGCTGTTGCAAAGAGTTTATCATCTCCTCTTTTTTGCTGCCAGACTTGAAAACCTTGACTTTGATGCCCGCCTTTCGAAACTTGAAAGCCTCCTTGCCCTCTTGGGTGACCCCGACCAAAATGTTTGCCGAAATTTTCAAACTTTTGACATATTTTGCATTTTCTTCAAAGTTTTCGGTGACTGGAAATATGATATTTGTCACATCACCCTCCTTACAACTTTTTTATCCTTCTGTAATGCCTGCCGCCATCGAAATTTGTGGTGAGAAAGACTTTTATGATCCTGATCGCCTTGCTTTGACCCATATTTTCTCCTGGCAACACCAAAACATTGGCATCGTTGTGAGCGCGAGCAAGCTCTGCCATTTTTGTGTTAAGGCAAAGCGCTCCTCTGATTTTTGGGTTTCGGTTGACTGCGATGCTCATGCCGATCCCAGTGCCGCAAATAAAAATGCCGACATTGTGCGGATCTTCCAAAACTTTGGCAACGCCTTTTTTGGCATAGTCAGGATAGTCGACACCCTCTTTTGAATAGGTGCCAACGTCGATCGTTATGATCGACTCGTTGTTGAAGAACTTTTTTATTTTTTCTTTGAGCTCATAGCCCCTGTGGTCACACGCGAGTATTATCACTGTTCGCCTCCAATTTTTAATAATTTTTCTGTCAAGTTTTGACAAGCCTTGTCAATCAGTTTTGCGCAAGCAAGATAGGTTTCATAGTCCGCCCCATATGGATCCGGAATTTCCTGCCCGCAGAGATCTTTCATCTCAATGACCCTGCCTGCCACTTTGTTTTTGATAGCGCCAGTCATCGCCACATACAGCGTTTTCAGGTCGAACTTTTTGAGTTTGACGCTTTTGCGCTTTTTGGAATCTGCGTCAAGAGCTTTGAGCGCTTTGCAAGCATTTGGTGAGCTCATCTCGCCAGTAGCCAAAAGACCTCGCGACGAGATTTGAACAAAGTCAATCCCCGCTTCTTTGACTCGTTTTTTCATAAGCCTTTCTGCCATAAATGATCGACAGGTGTTGCCTGTGCAAACAAAGCATAATTTAATTTTCCCTTGCATGAGAAAATATTAACACAAAATAAAAAAAAATCAAAGTAAACTCACTTTGATTTTTTCTTTTTCAAAAATTTAGCAAGGTCGATCTCTTTGCTTTTGTAAAGTCTGTCGAGATTATAGCGCGATCTAGCTGCAAGCGTGAACAGATGAACATATATATTTGAGAAGCACAAGATGATCCACTCACCCTTGTGATAGCCATCTCTTTCGCCATCAAGCTGAAACTTTTTGCAAAGCTCATCAGCGACTTTTTTGTTTTCGTCTGGGTTTGTCGCGCTTGCAACAACAAAAAACTTTGGCTCTCCATTTTCAGTCAAGTCAAAGGTTGCAACATTTTTGCACCTGCTGCTCTTTAAAAACTCGCAGATTTTGATTATTCTTTCCGTCGCTGTCATCCTTTTTACATTTTACTATATTTTTTTCAAAAAAACAATAAAATTTGACTTATTTTTTGCTTTTGCTTAGGACAAAATTAAGATATGCAAAAAGTTTCGAGATTTTTTCAAGTTTTTTTCAAGTTTTTGTTGATATTTTTTGTCGTTTTTATCTGGGTGCGATATTTTGTGAGAACGCTTTGGCTGGCTGCGTTGATATCAGCTGGAGTTACGATTGTTATTGACCTAATTTCAAAAATATTTTCGAAAAGAAAAAATTCAAGCGCGCTGACAAAAAAAGCGGATCGCGAAAAAGCCGAAAATTGTTTTTTGTCGCTTGCCATGAGCTCGAACGCCCTTGACTTTTTTTTCAAGCTTGCCTCTTCTCGCCATAGCTGCAAAAAATTGTCAAACTGCGTGCTGATTTTGCATCCTGAAAGCAGAATCTTGCTCTTTCCTAAGCTGAGCTTTTATTGCCTTTCGCCAGACGATGTGGCGCAGATCATACTTTCGACAAAATCACACAACCCAACAAAAATCGTCATCGTTTGTCACTCATTTTCAAAAGAGGCGGCGTCATTTGCAAAAAACTTTGATTTTGAAATTTTGCTGCTTGATGAGTACGACGCATATCAAAAGCTATACAAAAATTATGAAATTTTTCCTGAAATCAAGTTTTCATACAAAAAAGACAAGCGTCTTGCATTCAAAGACCTTGCCATGTTTTCTCTCAATCGCTCTCGCGCAAAAGGATATTTCTTTTCAGCCCTGATTTTGATTTTATCGTCACTTTTTGTGCGCGCCAGTCTTTATTATGCGATCGTCGCCTCGGTGCTGGTGCTGCTCGCCCTCATTTCACTTTACGACCCTTTTTCGAAAAACAAAACAAAAAGCGAGCTGCTTTAAAGCTCTATGTTGTGTTTTTTCTTTTTGGTCGAGCGTTTGTAGATGATGAGCATCGAACCTATCGACTGCACAGGTTCAGCACCAGTTTTTTGGCAAATTTCGCTCATCAGCTCTTGCGGGTGAAACGGACAAGTTTTAAGCAGCTTGATTTTGACAAGTTCGCGCGCTTCCAGCAGCAGCCGTATCGCCTCGAACGAGTTTTCGCTGAGGCCGTCTTTGCCGACCTGCATAACAGGATCCAGCGCGTTGCCAAGAGCCCTCAGGCTTGCGCGTTGTTTTGATGTTAACATTTTCCCCTCCTTGAAAATCAGGCTATCTCGAACCAAAATCTCATAAAAGTTTCGCCAGTTTTGGCATATTTTTTCTTGTTTTCAAAAATGCCGCCAGCTTTTTGTATGCTTTTTGCAGAGGCATGGTTGGTGTCAAGACAAGTGACAAGCACTCTGCTCAGCCCCAGCTTTTTGGCTTTTTTTATGCCAAGTTGCAGCATTTTTGCCGAATAGCCATGATTGCGCTCCGATGGCCTTATGCTGCCGCCAAAATTTCCGCCAAAGTTTTTGAGGTGGTCGTTGAGCTCGTGCCTGATGCTGAGCATTCCGATAAGCCTTCCGTCAGATTTTCGCCTGAGCAGATACTGCGTGGCTGGCACAAAACCTTCAACCGGAACAGTTTGCTGCTTTTCAAAAAGTCTTGTGTTTTTCAGCCATTTTTGATATGAGTCAAATTCTGGAAGCGAAGTTGAACCAGGGATATTGTTTTCGCCACTAGAAAAAAACTCATTTTTAAACTCTTCAACATCCTTTTGGTCAGATTTTTTCGGCTTGACAAGTTTTACATCATTCGTGTTCATTTTGACTCCTATTCGATCCACTCAAATTCGATATCCTTGATTTTGACGGTGTCGCCATTTTTCAAGCCTTGGTTTTTCAGCATTTCGATGATGCCCATCTCTTGCAATCTGTTTTGAAAGTAAGCAAAAGAGCGAGGATCATCCAAAAACACGCCTCTGACAAAATTGTCAATTTTGCCGCCGCTAACTTCAAAAACTCCGCCATTTTTTTGTATAACAACGCTTTCAAGGTCGGTTTTGTCAAAGTCGAATTTTTCCACTTGAACGGGCGGTTTTTTGGGAAGAGTGGAAAGCTTTTCAAGCGTTTTGAGCAAAAGCTCGTCCACACCCTCGTGCAAAATTGAAGAGATGGCAATCGGACGGATATGATATTTTTTTTCAAAGTCGCTGATTCTTTTTTTCAAAAGCTCTTCGTCGATTTCGTCACTTTTTGAAAACACGACAAGCTGCGGAGTTTTTGCAAGCTCTTGGCTGTATTTTGCAAGCTCTGAGTTGATCGTTTCGTAATCTGCCATATAGTCTCGCCCTTCGCTTTGCGAAACATCGACAAGATGCAAAATCAGCCTCACGCGCTCAACATGCTTTAAAAAATAATGCCCAAGCCCTTGCCCCTCGCTTGCGCCCTCGATGAGCCCTGGGATGTCCGCCACGACAAAGGTCTGTCCTCGCACCTCTACAACTCCAAGATTTGGATAGAGAGTTGTGAAAGGATAGTTGGCTATTTTTGGATTGGCGTTTGAGATCACCGAAAGAAGTGTCGATTTTCCGACGTTTGGATAGCCGACAAGACCGACATCTGCTATCGTTTTAAGCTCCAAAATGACCTCGCGCTCTTTGGTTTTCATGCCCTGCTGCGAAAAAGCCGGAGCTTGTTTTATCGAAGTTTTGTAATATGCGTTTCCGTGCCCACCATTTCCGCCGCGAAGCGCAACAAAAGTTTTGCCGTTTTCGTTGAGATCTGCGATAACTTTGTTAGTTTCGGCATCGATCAAAACAGTTCCGCACGGCACATCGATCACGACATCCTTGCCGCTGGCACCTGTTTTGAGCTGGCGAGAGCCTGCCTCGCCGTTTTCGGCATGAAACTTCTTTTTAAAACGGAAGTTATAGAGCGTGTTCATCCCCTCATTTGCGCGAAAGACAATATCACCGCCCTTTCCGCCATCGCCACCGTCAGGGCCGCCTTTCATCGTGAGTTTTGTGCGCAAAAAACTCAGGCTGCCATCGCCGCCATCGCCTGCTTTGATTTTGATTTTGACTCTGTCTAAAAACATCCGCGCCTCGTTTTTATTTTTGCTTCAAAAAATAGCTGCAAATTTTTTGAAAGGGACAATCTTTGCAATCTGGTTTTTGCGCTTTGCATTTATACCGGCCAAACAGCACCATTTGATAGTGCAAGCGCGACCAAGAGCTTTTTGGGAAAAATTGTTTGAGATCCTCTTCCACTTTGTCTGGGTTGTCGCTTTTGGTCAAACCCAGCCTGTTTGAAACTCGCAAAACGTGGGTGTCGACCGCAAAAGCGTCGCCTTTGAATGCCTCAGATATCACGACATTTGCAGTTTTTCTGCCCACGCCGCGAAGTGAAGTGAGCTCCTCAATCGTTTGTGGAACGACGCCATCAAACTTTTGAATGATGTCGCGACTCATTTCTAGTATTGCCTTCGATTTTGAGTTGTAAAACCCGCAAGAGTGAATCAGCTTGCCAAGCTGCTGCTGAGAAAGCGTGAGCATACTCTCAGGCGTGTTGTAGGTTTTGAAAAGCTCGCGCGTGACCATGTTGACTCGTTTGTCAGTGCACTGCGCCGACAAAATCACAGCCACGAGAAGTTCGTATGGCGAATGATATTCAAGCTCGCATTTTGGATCTGGCACAAGCTCGTCGAAGGCCTGTGTTATTTGCCTGCTTGTCATATTTACCTCATGATTGGGAAGAGCACAGTGTCACGGATGTTTGGAAGATCGAAAATTGTCATGATAAATCTGTCGATTCCAAAGCCTAGCCCTGAAATTGGAGGCATGCCGTGCTCCATTGCGCGAAGGAAGTCTTCATCGAGATCCATCGCTTCGTCATCGCCGCCCAGCTTGTCTTTGAGCTGATCCTCCAAAGTTTGACGCTGCTGAATTGGATCGACAAGCTCTGAGTAAGCGTTGACAATTTCTGCGCCGCACACGACCACCTGAAAGGCGTCGACCAAGCGCTCGTCATGGTCGTTTCTTCTTGCAAGTGGCTTTAAAACAGCTGGATAGTTGTAAAGGATGGTTGGACCCACCATACCTTCGCGAATTTTGCGCTTGTAAACATAGTCGATCAGCGCTCGCACCGACGAGTATGGTTCAAGTTCGGCAAAAGAGAAGAGCTTTGCTGCAACGATCTTCTTTTTAAACTCGTCTGGATCAGTTTCTGCAAGAAAGTCAAAGCCAAAAATTTCGCGCATTTTGGCGGTGTAGTCAACCCTTTGCCACTCTTTTCCAAAATCCACTTCGTTGCCTTGATAGGTTATTTTTGTTGTGCCGATCGTCTCCATCAAAAGCTTTTTCATAAAGTCTTGAAAGAAAGCGATGTTGTCTTCAAAATCCCAATATGAGGCATACCACTCAACCTGAGTGAACTCCTGCAAGTGCGTTGGATCCATGCCCTCATTTCGAAAGTCTTTGCCAAGCTCAAACACCCTGTCAAAACCACCAGCGATCGCCTGCTTTAACCATGTTTCAGTTGCTATGCGAAGGTTGCATTCAAGGTCAAGAGCGTTGTGTTTTGTGAAAAATGGCTTTGCTGTTGCTCCGCTCACGCTGGTTTGGATGATCGGCGTTTCGATTTCGATAAAGCCATGGTTTTCAAGATAGCGCCTGATAAACGAGCAGACTTTGCTGCGTGTCAAAAACACCTTGCGTGCCTGCTCGCTGGCAACAAGATCAAGATAGCGCTGACGATATTTGGTTTCAACATCGGTCAGCCCATGAAATTTTTCAGGAAGCGGTCTGAGCGCCTTGGAAAGAAGTGTCAGCTTTTCTGCTCTGACAGTGACCTCACCTGTTTGAGTGACATAGACCTCACCTTCAACGCCGACAAAGTCGCCAAGGTCGATCATCTTTTTGTAAAAGTCATAGTCCTCCTCGCTCAGCTCATTTCTGCCAACTGAAACTTGGATGTGCGCTTCGATGTCGCGAATTTGCATAAAGCCAAACTTGCCCATGATTCTCCTGAAAACCATGCGCCCTGCAACTTTGACTTTTTCGCCTATTTTTTCACGCGCCTCTTTGATCGTGCAGGTGCGGTCAAATTTTGCTTTGTAAACAATTTCGCCTTTACTTTTGAGTTGTTTGATTTTTTCGCGTCTGATGTCGACTTCGTTTGATAAATTAGTCTCTGCCATAGATATTTCTCCTTATAGTAAAAAATACCATTATTTGGCAGCAAAAGTCAATTTAATTAAAGCGATTTTGATAAAACTTTAAATTTTTTAGCACATTTTCGAGATATTTTTGGGTTTCTGGATAAGGAATATGAAAAAGCGTTTCTCCGTCGCTTGAATAGTTTTCATCATTTAGCCACGCCCTAACGCGAGATGGTCCCGCATTGTAGGCGCAAATCGCAGCCTCAAAATTTGAAAAACTTTTCAAGAGTTTTGAAAGATAAAAGCTTCCAAACTCAATGTTAGTTTTGGGGTCGAAAAGGTCATACTCGCTTTTTTCAAGCTGCCCAGCAATCGCTTGCGCCGTCGACGGCATCAGCTGCATAAGCCCGACCGCGCCTTTGTTTGAAACAGCGGTTTTGTCAAACGAGCTTTCGCTGTTGATCACCGCCGCAATCAGAGGCGCTTCAACCTCAAAACGCAGGCTTGCACTTATGATCATATCTTGATATTTTAGCGGATACGCAAGAGCATACATCAAAAAAGTCTGTGCCACGACAAAGAGCGTGACAATGCTCAAAATTAAAACCTGCAAGCGGACTTTCATATTTTTAGGTTATGCCCGCGCGGCTCTTTTATTCGCCAGCAAAAAATCCTGCAAAGCTCGAATAGCCGCGCTGCGGAAAGTGCTTTTTGACAAGGTCAAGATAGTCCGTCAAAAATCGAACGCTGATGCCACAAGTTCTGCCCGCCTGTTTGGGCGTTGATGTCACCGCGCATGGTATGCCGAGCTTTTTTAGATAACCGGCAAAAGAAATAGTGTCATTTCTTGACTTAAAAACTGCATAGGTATAGTGCAAAGCGTGCCTCCAAATATTCACCAATTCTTTTCACTTACACTATATTATTTAGAGGAGCATTATGTTTCCAAAAGGAGGCAAATTTGATATATTTAGACAACAGTGCCACCACTTTTGTTAAGCCAAAAGAGGTTTTGCGAAAGCTAAATCTCGCCGTGACAAAATGCGCAGCAAATCCTGGCAGAAGTGGCCACAAACTCAGCATCATGGCAGCAAGCGAAGTGGAAAGCACGCGCCAAAAACTTGCCGAAATGTTTTGCCTTGAAAGCGAAAGTAATGTCATTTTCACGGCAAACTGCTCGGCTGCGCTAAATCTTGCGATACTTGGATCAGTCAAAAGCGGAGGCCATGTCGTTTGCACCGAAAATGAGCACAACTCGGTTTTAAGACCACTCGAGCATTTGAAAGCGCAAGGCAAGATTGACTATACCGTGGCAAGACAAAGCAAGCCTGGCGGAATCTGCCGCGAAGACATTGAAAAATGCCTCCGAAAAAACACCTATATGGTCATATGCAACCATATCTCAAATGTCAACGGCGACACTTGCGATATTCACGCCGTTGGAGAGCTTTGCAAGGAAAAGGGCTTGCTGTTTTTGGTGGACGGAGCGCAAAGTGGCGGGCACGAAATCATCAACATGAAAAAGGATAACATCTCGTTTTTGGCGCTGGCACCGCACAAGGGTTTTTATGCGCTGCAAGGGCTTGGCGTGCTGCTTGCAAGCAAACCAGAAGCACTTTCTCCTATCATTTTTGGAGGAACCGGAACCAACTCTCTTGAACTTGTGCAACCGGAAATTTTGCCGGAAAGATTTGAAGTTGGCACAATTGCAACGCCAGCGATTTTTGCGCTTTCTGGTGGCATCGACTTTGTCAAAGAAAACTTTCAGCAGCTTCGCGATCACCTTGACGATCTGACGACCTTTTTGCATTATGAGCTTTCATACTATCCACTGCAAATTTACACCACCACCGAAAATGCCAAAGGGGTTTTTGCCTTCAATCTGCCAAACATGCATTCAAGCGAGGTGGCAAGCCTGCTTGATGAAAAATATGGGATTTGCGTTCGAGGAGGCTATCACTGTGCAGCCAAAAAGCACGAGGCCTTGGGGCTTTTGGACCGAGGCGCCGTGAGGGCTTCGCTTTCGTTTTTCACAACCTTTTCGGATGTTCAAAAATTTATTCTTGCAATAAAATCAATTTTAAGATCGAAAAAATTGATATAGCGTTTAAAAATTTATCTTCGCTTTTTTGCAGGCTTTGCCGGCCTGCGAGAGCAAAATAACAAAAAAAAATAGGCATTTTTTCAAAAAAAACGCCTATTTTTTGATTTTTTTATTAAATTATTAACTTTTAACCAAATTCATTTATTGTTTGTAATAAATCACACTTCGGCAATTTTCGCAAGTGAGGATCTGCTCGTTTTTAAGTTTTGAAATAGCCGAAGCCGAAAGCTCCATTCTGCATCTGCCGCAAGTGTTGCCAAGAAGCTGCACAAACACTGGAAAAATTTTGTCAGCTCTTTTTGCTTTGTAGATTTCTAGTGTTTTTGGATTGATATTTTTTTCAAGAGCGGCAAGCTGTTTTGACAGTTCTGTCATCTTCGGCTCTGACTCTTTGACCTTGGCGTCATATGCCGCTTTGAATTTTTGATATTGCTGCTTTGCCTCGTTGTAAAGCTTTATTGTGCGATTAAACTCGCTCAAAACATGATTGATGTTTTCGGCAAGCTTTGTGAGGCGTTTGTCAAGCGCGGTTAGGTTTGAAGTGACGCGATCTTTTTTGGAAACAGCCTCGTCGATCTGCTCAACAGTCAGTTCGCTCACATCTGAGGACAAAACCTCTGCGCCATGTTTTTTTGTGGCGTCGATGCTTTTTTTGAGCTCGCCAAGTTCTTTCAAAATCGCTCCTGCCTGCTCTTCAAGTTGGCTTGATTTTTGCTGTGAAGTGCGAGCTGTTTGATTGAGGTCGTTGCATCTTTTTTTGTTTGGATCTTTTGCCAAATCTTGCTCCAAGCTGTAGAGTTTTTTGTCAACTTCCTGATATGCTAAAATCGATGTGATATCCATATGTTCTCCTTGTTAATCCATAAAGTCAGCAAGTCGCTTGCTGCGGTTTGGGTGTTTGAGTTTTCTGAGCGCTTTGGCTTCGATCTGACGAATACGCTCTCTTGTGACCTTGAATTCGCGCCCAACCTCTTCCAAAGTTTTTGCGCGGCCGTCTTTAAGGCCATAGCGCTGTCTGATAACCTCCTGCTCACGCGGCGTGAGAGTGTCGATAACTGCAAGCAGCTGCTCTCTTAAAAGCGTTTGCGTGGCATATTCGACAGGAGACTTTACAGAGTCGTCAACGATGATATCCGTGAGCTTTGAGTCCTCCTCTTCACCGATAGGCGTTTCGAGCGAAACTGGATCGAGGCCTATCTTTTGGATTTCGACGACCTTCGCTTCGCTGATGCCCATTTCTTCCGCGATCTCTTCGGTGGTCGGCTCGCGGCAGAGCTTTTGGGTGAGCTGGCGAACGACGCGCTGCGCTTTGTTTATCGTTTCCACCATATGCACAGGAATTCTGATCGTTCGAGACTGATCCGCAATGGCACGAGTGATTGACTGGCGGATCCACCAAGTTGCATAGGTTGAAAACTTGAAGCCTTTTGAATAGTCAAACCTTTCCACAGCTTTGAGAAGCCCAAGATTGCCCTCTTGAATCAGATCCAAAAACGACAAACTCGAAGCTCTTGGTGCCCATTTTTTTGCAACGCTGACAACCAGCCTGAGGTTCGCTTCGCAAAACTTGGCTTTGGCATATTCGTCGCCTTTCAGGATCCTTTGTGCAAGCTCGATTTCTTCTTCCGATGTCAAAAGCGGCACTTTTCCGATGTCTTTGAGATAAACTTTGACAGGGTCGTCCACACCGTACTCTGGAATCAGGTCTGAAAAATCTTCTTTTGACAAATCCTCTTCGTCGGATTTGATGACCTTTATGCCACGGCTTTCAAGCTTTTCGATAAACTGGCGAATATCATCCGGCGAAACGTCATATTTGAGCACTTTGCACAAAACATCGTCGGCATTTATTGAGCCTTTTTTTTGAGCTAAGTCTTCAAATTTTTTAAACTCGGCTTCAACTTTTGCATCAAACATTATTTTCTCCTCCATTTTGAATATAAAAATCTTGCAAATTTTTGTCTCGAATTTTTTTGTCAACAGCCTGAGCTTTGACAAGCAGCTGCTTTCGCTCCTCCAAACTTTGCGAGGCTTTGTAAGAAATCATAATCTGATCTTTTTCTTCTTTCAATTTTTCTTCGACTATCGACCAAATGCATTCGTCAAAATATTGTTTTTCGCTCCCCTTGGCCTCGGCAAAATTGAAGTAGATGATCTCCTGCCAAAACGGATCGTCGACATCTACTCTGTCGAATAGACCTGACACCCTCGACACCGATTTGATAAGTTCAAGCACGTCGGTCTGCTCTTGCAACAATTTTGAATAGTCGATTTTGTCATCCACAAAATCCTTTTTGTGCAGAATCGACGCAAGAATAAATCTGACAGCCCTTTTATTGCCATTTATCCGTTCGACTAAAACGGTCTTTTCAGGTTTTTCAAAGGTCGGCATGATCGATATCCCCAGCGAACGACGCAAGGTGTCAACCGGCGTTTGAGTCAAATCACGAAGTTTGAACAAGTATGGATCTTGCTCAGCTGCCGACAAGTTTTTGAGTTTTGAAAGCACCTCTTTTGTAAACTCGCCTCGCTGATCTGGTTTTGAAAGATCATATTTTTCAAGCGCTAAGGCGATGTGATAATCGATCACCCCTGTTGATGCGTCGATCACTTTTTTCACGCCCTCGCTGCCCTCAGCTTTTAACAGCTCGTCCGGATCTATGCCTTTTGGCAGGCGCGCAACTTTGACATTGCAGCCTGCCTCCTGCAAAATTGGTATCGCCCTAAGGGTCGCTTTTTCGCCCGCCTCGTCGCCGTCAAAGCAGAGGATTATGTTTTCGCACAAACGTTTAAGTTCGCGCGCATGGTCAGCGGTCAGTGCTGTGCCAAGGCACGCCACGGTGTTTTTAAACCCCGCCCTGTGCATAGAGATGACATCGATTTGCCCCTCAACGATTATGATGTTTGAAAGCCCTTTTTCCTGCTTGAGCTTTTTCAAAAGGTTTATGGCAAAAACCACCTTGCTTTTTTGAAAAACGCGCGTTTCTGCTGTGTTTTTGTATTTGGCGTAGTCGGTTTTTTCGAGCGCCCGGGCGGTGAACCCGATGCAGTCGCCAAAGGAGTTTATGATCGGAAAAACAAGCCTTCCGCCCATGGCATCATAAATTTTGCCCGGCTCTTTGCTTTGCGCAACACCGCTGTCAACAAGCTGTTTTGCCGAAAAGCCCTGCTTCATTAAAAAGTTTGTAAGCTCATTCCAGTTCAAACTGTAACCTATTTCAAAATCCTCAAGTTCGTGCCGAGAAAAGCCCCTCATCTTTATGTAGTCCTGAGCTGGTTTTGCTGCTGGCAAGTATATGTTTTGATGATAATGTTTTTTTGCAAGATCCAAAATTTTTAAGATCGTGTCTCGCTCTTTTTTTCGCTGCAAAAGGTTTTCGTCGCCTGTCATTTCTGGCAGCGGCATTTTTGCTAGTTCTGCAAGCCTGACAACGGCGTCGTGAAAATTGCAAGATTCGATTTTTTCAACAAAACTGATAACATCGCCGCCCTCTTTGCAGCCGAAGCAGTGAAATAGCCCATCATATTGATCCACGACAAAGGAAGGCGTTTTTTCACGATGAAAAGGGCAACAACCCCAAAATTTGTTGCCCCTTTGTTCAAGCTGCACATATTTTGAAACCACGCTCACAATGTCATTTTTTCGTTTAAGCTCGTCCAGCCACTCTGGCGAAAACCCTGTATTCCTCACTTATTCCTCTAAATTTCAAACGTTTTCTAACTATATATACTCGCACAGAGCTGAAAATCCTTTTTTTTCAGTAAGAAAATTTTGTTTTTATAATTAAAGTGCTGTTTTAAAAGCCAAAAAAACCAAGTTTTTCTTTAATTTAGTTCATTAAGCGCTCGCATTGCCGCAACCGCACCAGCCGAAGCCGCCGTTATAATCTGCTTGACAGGAGCCGTTGTGACATCTCCACAAGCATACACGCCCTTTGCAGAGGTGCGCATATTTTCATCAACTTTGATGTAGCCTCTTTCGTCGAGCTCAAGCTTGCCGCGCAAAAAATCGGTCACTGGCGTTCTGCCTATCGCGACAAACACACCGTCAGTCTTGATCGGCTGCGATTGTGAGTCGATTTGGATGCTTTCAACAAAATCTCCACCTGAGATTTTTGTGATGTTTGCGCCATAATATATTTTGACGTTTTTAAGTTTTTCTAAGATTGCAGGCGGATAGGCTTTGAGTTTAAGCTCAGGATATTTTGATACAATCGAGACGGTTTTGCAAATGCCAAGTAGGTATAAAGCAGTTGAAACTGCCGAATCGCCGGAGCCTGCCACCACTACATCTTTTCCGCGAAAAAAGTTGCCATCGCAGGTGGCGCAATAGCTCACCCCTCTGCCGAGAAACTGCTCCTCGCCCTCAACTTTGAGTTTTCGCGAAACCGACCCAAGTGCGAGTATCACCGCTTTTGCAGGATAACTCTGTTTTTTGCAAACTACGACTTTCTCTTCTTTTTCCAGCTTTAAATCTATCATCTCGTCGTGGCAAAACATAGCGCCAAGCGTTTTTGCCTGTTTGACAAAATTTTCTGCCAGCTCCGCGCCCTGCACGCTTGCAAAGCCTGGATAGTTTTCTATCTCCGCAATCGTTGCCACTTGGCCGCCCATCACCTCGCGTTCGATGACAAGCACTCGTTTGCCAGCGCGCTTTGCATAAACCGCTGCGCTCAGCCCTGCCGGCCCTGAACCAATTATGACAATGTCGAACATCTCGCCCTCCAATTTTTTGGATTTTTTCACTGCCGGCGGAAGCGCTCGCAGGATGCGAGCAGTTTTGTTAAAAACAAAAATTTGAGCCGCGCTCAAATTTTGCTTCCGCCGGCATGAGTTATTTTAACACACCAGCCGTTTTTTAAACAAACAAAAAAAGATGCAATAATGTTTTATTTTGAAATTTTACTAAAAAGATGCTGCTTCATTTTGTTCACTAGATCACTTTTCACAACCATACACAAAAGGTTTGTATACAAAAAAAATAGCATATTTTTAGAAAATTATTTGCGAAAAATAAGTTTTTTTAAAAATTTTTAAGAAAATATTGACAAAAAATAACTAATTTACTATAATGATAATGTCGAATAAAGCTGTGACCATCAGCTTTAAAAATAAATTTAACAAAAGGAGAACTGTTCAAATGGTTACTGTAATGAAAAACTTAAAACTTAATAAACAAGCCATACGAATGGTTCTGAATGCATAATTTAAATTAACGGCGATGTTTCAACCTTCGTATGCAAAATTACGGAGGTTTTTTTATGAAAAAAAATAAAGAAGAAAAAAAGATATCAATTTCATCTTATCTAGCAAAATTTAAATTTGGAATATCTATGTATATTCTTGTTTATATTATTGCCGGAGCAGGCACAGTTATGCAAACAATTCTTTTTGCAAGAGCAATTGAACAAATCACACTTTCTTTGTTTGTTAATGCTATCACCACTCTTGCAATTATTGCTGGAATTGTTGTTGTGAAAAGGCTTTGCTGGTACCTATCTGGCATAATTTATCAAAAGTATGCCAACAAAATTATGGCCGAATTAAATTTTGATTTAGCAAGACAGGCGTTCAAACTTAATTCAAAAACATATGCCGACCATGAGACAGGAAAATTTGTTCAAAGAATTGTAACAGACCCTGAAACTGTGGTGAACAATTTGGCAAATTTGGTGGATTTAGTAACCGATTGCGTTACATCTCTTGTTATGATTGTTTATATCGCAACCTTAAATATTTATATTGCTCTTGCCATTGTGGTGATTGTGGCTTTTTGCATGATTTTAGAAAGAATAAGACGCAAAAGAAACCGCAAAAACAAATTCGATATGCGACGAAAAAATGACAAGATTTACTCTCTTACCACCGAAATTGTAAGGAGCGAAAAGGATGTTAAAGCGTTGGGGCTTGAAGATAAATTAAGTGAAATTTCAAGAAAATATTATGACGAATACAAAAAAGCGTCATATAACTACGAAGTTAAAGATATGAACCTATGGGCATTGAGAAACGCCATAATTGAAGTTTTTGGAATTATGCTCTTAATTTTGGGTGTCTATATGATCGATATTTCGATGTTGACACTTGCTTCGTTTATGATAATTTACTCCAACAATGGAAGTTTGTCGTCGTTCGTTTGGTGCATTGGAAAAATTATGGACATATTTTTGGAAATCAAAGTTGCTTCAACAAGAATGTTTTCACTTTTTGACGACAACGAATATGTCTGCGAAAAATTTGGAAAAACTCACCTTGAAAATGTTAAAGGAAAGATTGAATTTAAAAATGTCGCTTATGCTTTTGTGGAATATGAGCAAGCTGATAGCGATAAATTTATGACGCAAAAAGAATTGATGCAACTCAAAAACAAGAAAAGAAAGGTGGAAAGCGTCAATCAAATTTTTGATAAACTTAGTTTCAAAATTGAGCCAAACACCACTGTCGCCTTTGTTGGAAAATCTGGCTCCGGCAAATCGACAATTTTAAATTTGATGTCAAAAATGTTTGAAGTGGATGCTGGCGAAGTTTTGATTGATGGCGTAAACATCAATGATTTGGATAAGCAAACTTTGAGAAATTCTATCTCGCTTGTCAACCAATTCCCATATATTTTTGATATGACAATCAAAGATAATCTCCTGCTCGCTAAAAAAGATGCCTCTGACGAAGAAATCGAAAGTGCAATTGAGAGAGCATCTTTAAAAGAATTCATCTCCTCTCTCAAAAAAGGTGTTGACACAAAAGTTGGCGAGAGCGGCATCAAACTTTCTGGCGGTCAAAAACAAAGGCTTGCAATTGCAAGAGCGTTGCTCAGAAATTCACCAATAATCATCTTTGACGAGAGCACAAGTTCGCTCGACAATTTTGCGCAAGAAGATATAAAAAAATCTATTGACAATTTGAAAGGAAAAAGCACGATCGTTATTGTGGCTCACAGACTTTCAACAATTCGAAATGTCGACAAAATTTTCTTCTTGGATAGTGGCAAAATTGAAGATATCGGCACCTTTGACGAACTATTTGAAAACAACATAAAATTTAAAAATATGTTTTACGCTGAAAATTTGGAATAATGATTTCTAAAATATAATTGCAATTGGAAAATTATTTTATCGTTGCTGTTAAAATAAACCAGAAAAGATTTTAAAAAATCCACGATCAATTTCGTGGATTTTTTGATAAAGTTTTTTCATATATTCCATTTTGTGTTAGTTTAAAAGGCGGAAGCGCTCGCAGGATGCGAGCAATTTTGGCAAAAACAAATTTTTGACGCGCTCAAATTTTGCTTCCGCCGGCATGAGTTATTTTAACACACCAGCCGTTTTTAAACAAACAAAAAAAGATGCAAAAGCATCTTTTTTCTTAACGTTTTGAGAATTGTGGAGCTTTGCGCGCCTTTTTGAGACCATATTTTTTTCTTTCTTTCATTCTTGGATCTCTTGAAAGGAAGCCGGCCTTTTTAAGCTCTGGCTTGTAAGTTTCGTTTGCTTTTACAAGAGCGCGAGCGAGTCCGTGGCAAATCGCACCTGCCTGTCCTGCAATTCCGCCGCCGTCGCATCTGATTGTGATGTCATATTTTGTGCGAGTGTCAGTGAGCTCGAGCGGTTGAAGAGCCACCAAAAGCAAAGTGTCGCGTTGAAGGTATTCCTCAACTTCCTTTCCATTGACGGTGATGAGACCTTTGCCAAGTTTCATTCTCACTCTTGCAACGCTAGATTTTCTTCTTCCTGTTGCGATAAATTCAGCAACAGTCTTTTTTGTAACTTTCTTTTCCTCAGCCATTATTTTTTCGCTCCTTTAACTTCGACTGGTTCTGGTTTTTGTGCTTCTTGTTTGTGATCAGCGTCACGATAAGCCTTCATCCTTGTGAATTGCTTTCTGCCAAGCGAGGTTTTTGGAAGCATCCCCTTGACAGCCTTTTCAAGAGCCTTTGGAGAATTTTCACGCATAAGTTTGTCATATTTGACTTCTTTAAGGCCGCCGATATAACCAGTGTGCCAGATCATTTTTTTCTTTTCAAGTTTTTTGCCTGTGAGCACAATTTTGTCTGTGTTGATGACAACAACAAAATCACCTGTGTCAACATGAGGCGTGTAAATCACTTTATTTTTGCCAGTCAAGATGTCAGCAACGGTGGTTGCAACTCTGCCAAGAGGCAGCCCTGCTGCGTCAACCAGATACCACTTTCTTTCAATCTCGGCTGGGTTTGCCATATAAGTTTTCATTAAAACCATTCCTCCGAAATAATTGCGCAGCCAAAACCTCTTTCAATTTATGGGGCTAATATAAACAAAAAGACGCTCTATTTGCGACTTTTTTATTTTATATATTTTTAAGGCGTTTGTCAAGCAATTTTGCAAACTTTTTCGTGATTTTTTACTTTACGCTCTCAAGCTGAAAGTTTTCTGCTCGCACGCTGAGCCAAATCAAATAATCTGTGGCCTCTGAAAGGCGCTCAGCTTTGTTTTTGTAGTAGCTTTTTGTGAGTGTCCCCTGCTTTGCCTTCAAAGCTTTTTCAAGCGATTGAACATCTTTTGCTCCAAACTTTTCCGCAAGCGAAGAAAGCTCGCTTTCACTTGACAAAAGCAAGTTTAGAGCGTCGAACTCTTGCTGTTTGAGTTTGAAATTGTCGCAATCTTGTTTTACTTTTTTTTCCAAATTTTCAAAAGAGCGGCATTGCCCAAGTTTTTCGCGCTCGCCGTAGTTTTGTTGCATAGCTTTTGCAAGATATTCGTGAATTTTGCCAGTCTCAGCAAACTGCTCATCACTGATTTTTGTTGAAGGGTCAAAATCTTCGCCGAGTTTTTTTATGTCAGTTTTGCCAGACATTTTTGCAAGATAAACTTTAAGCAAAAGCGCCTTGTCAGCATCCTGAATTTTTCCGTCTTTTTTAGTCAAAAGCCCAAGCTGTTCGAGCTCGCTCACGATATCAAGTTTCATTTTTCCTCCATAGTGTCCAGCCCAAACAAACTCAAAATTTGGCAAAGGCGGGTGATAAATTTTGTGCACGACAATTTTAATCGTGACAATATTTTATCATAAACTTTTGAATAAACCAAACATTTTTTTGTATATTTATGCATTTTTTAATTATTTTTCAAAAAAATTTAATTTGACAATCCTATTGTTTTGTTATATTATAAAAAAAGGAGAATAAACAAATGACAAAAACTGAAAATGATAATTATTTTAATGAATACAAAGATATGATTTTGTCTTTGATAAAACTACCGAAAAACATCACTAACGAGTGGATTGATAATGCTTTCAAAGATAAAACTGTAATTAAAAATGACAAGTTTAAGGAATTAATCGCCTTCAATGAATTAATCGACCATTTTGGAATAAGCTTTCAAGATCTTTCAAAAGTAGATTTAAGTAATATAGATTGCGAACATATGTTAAAGCTTTCATTTAACACTGCAACAATATTTCCGCCTCAAGACAAGCTTCCAAAAGATTACTGCCCTAGCAAGATCATTGAGTTTGGCAAAAGTCCAATGTTGGGCGTCGAAGAACTGCACGAAAAAGGGATCGACGGGTCTGGGGTAACCGTCGCTACGATCGATTTTGGTTTTGACAAAAACAATCACCAAGAGTTTGAAGAGGCAGATATCGAAGTAATAGATCTCTTTAAAGACACCGAAACACACTATCATGCCCATGGCGTGCTTTCCAATTTATGTGGAAAAAATATTGGATTAGCGCCAAAATGCAAAGTTTATCATTACAACACATATCAAAGCCATGGAAGTGAAGTAGACTTTGCAACACTTGAAATTTTAAAAGATATTTTGAAAAAGGTCGAAAGAGGCGAAAAAATAAGAGTTGTCAACATGAGCGCCCCTCTTCTTAGGAATGAAGCACTCTTGGCAGAGAGCGATCCAAAAAAGTGGGATAAATTAAAAACTGAACAATCAAAACCATTTTTAGAAATCATAGAAAAACTTCGAGAAAAAGGTTGTGAAGTAATAACATCGGAAGTCTTTTCAAGGGATTTTTCGTGTTGTGATATTGATTACAAAACAAAAAAACTTTCAAAACCTTCTTGGATAATTACAAAAAAAGATTTTTCCGAAACCCCATGTTTTATCGTTGCTGGAAAATCAATACCTCAGTATTCAACACAAAATGATTACAAGCTTGAAACAAGAAGTTGTTACAGTTGGGCAATACCTCAAGCAGTGGGTCTGTATTGTTTGTGCTTGCAATGTAATCCAAATTTAAAATGGGACGAATTTGCACAAATTTGCAAAAGTACTTCCCTGCTTACTGACGACGGCGTAAGACTTTGTCAACCGGTAAAAGTCATTGAAAAAATCAAAGAAAAAGATATGCTTCTTTCAAAGTAATGTAAAAATTTAATTAAATAATAACAAATCATAAAATTAAAAATTAATTTTTAAATTTAATGAATAACATCACTATATCAAAATGCGAGTAATTATTATAAATTAGAAAATGTATTTTAGAATTGAATACAGTGATTCTTTATTTCAATAATACAAAAAAAATAATAAATAAGTCCTAAACAACACAAATTTTGATAAAAAATTTGTAAATTAAAAAATTGTATGCTATAATAAAAGCGTTCGAAGCATACTTTTTTATGTTCCCATAGTAAAGTGGATATTACAAGCCCCTCCTAAGGGCTAGTCACAGGTTCGAGTCCTGTTGGGAACACCAAAAAAGAGGGTTTCCCCTCTTTTTTTTGTCAATGTATAAAGTTTTCAGGATTTTATGATGTAAAGTGTAAAACTTTTATCATTCAAGCAAAACGGCTTTTTGAAAACTTCGTTTAATACGATAAAAAATTTTAATTTTTGCCTATTTATGCTTTAATTCCTTTCGCAAGATATCCCCTGGCAAAAGCGGCAACGAGCAATCGATGCTGACCTGCATCTGCGCAGAATTTGCTTTTTCGATCTTTTCGCCGCTTTTGTTTGTCATGTTTTTGACAACCAAAGTTTTGTTGTGAAGCTCGCTGTTTGGGCTGAGCACCTCCAAAATGTCGCCCTCTTTGAAGAAATTGCGCTGTTCAAGTGTGGCTCTGCCATTTTTGCACTTTTTTACCACCGCGACAAACTCATGAGTTTGAAACGGTGTTGAACTTTCGCGAAACTGTCTGTCGTTTTCATTAAAATAAAACCCTGTGGTAAATCTGCGGTGGCTGGTTTTTTCAAGCTCGCAAACAAACTCGTCTCCTGCGCGTTTTGGCAGCATATCTATCGCCTTGCGATAGGCGTTTGTCACGCAGGCGACATAATAGCTCGACTTCATCCTGCCCTCAATTTTGAGCGAGCTGACGCCGGCTTTTTTTAGCTCAGGCAGATGAGTGATCATGCAAAGATCCTTTGAGTTTAAAATGTAGGTGCCTTTTTCGTCTTCTTCAACTTCGAGCTCATCGTCGCGGCTTTCTTCGCGAATAAAATATTTCCAGCGGCACGCTTGAACGCAGGCGCCGCGATTGGCGTCTCTGCCCGTGAGATAGTTGGAAAGCAGGCATCTGCCCGAATATGCCATACACATGGCGCCGTGAACAAAGCACTCGATCTCAACCCTGCCTTTCAAGCCCTTTGCGATTGACGCTATTTCTTTGAGGCTAAGCTCTCGCGCAAGCACGATCCTCTTCACGCCAAGGTCCGCCAAAAAGAGTGCGGTTTGCAGGTTTGTGACATTTGCTTGCGTGCTGACATGAACATTCAAATTTGGAAAATTTTTGCGAATAAATGCAATCAAGCCAAAGTCGGAAACGATAACGCCGTCAACGCCGATTTCGTTTAGAAAAGCAAGATACTTTTTTGCAGGCGAAAAATCAGCATCTCTAGCGAGGATGTTGACAGTTACATACACTTTTTTGTTTTTTTCATGCGCATATGCGCAAGCTTTTTTGAGAAGCGCATTTGAAAAATTTCCGGCAAAAGCGCGCAGACCAAAACTACGCCCTGCAAGATACACGGCGTCGGCCCCATAATGAATTGCCGTCAAAAATTTTTCATAATTTCCTGCTGGTGAAAGTAGCTCCATTTTTTTCTCCAAAATTAAAGGTCTATCGTCGGCCTTGCTGTCAAACCGAGCTCTGCCCTGCCCACACCTTTTCTGATATAGTAATAAGCCATGGAGCCGATCATCGCAGCGTTGTCAGTGCAATATTTAAGCTCTGGAAAGTAGGCCTTTCCGCCAATCTTTTCAGCAGCGGCTTTGAGTTTTTCTTGCAGCATACTGTTTGCGCCAACCCCGCCTGCGACCACAACCTTGCTCATCTTTGAAAGCTCCATCGCTCTTGCAACTTTGCCCACAAGCTCGTCGGTCACGCTCTCCTGAAAGCTGCGCGCCACATCAGCAGGCGAAAAGCTTTCGCCCTTTTGAGTTTTGTTGTGAACATAATTTATCACAGCGGTTTTTATGCCACTAAACGAAAATTTGAGGGTGGATTTCAGCGAGTTCGACACCGTGAATTTTATGTTGTTTTCTCCCTTTTTTGCCAGCTTGTCGATCTCTGGCCCGCCTGGATAAGGCAGTGAAAGCACGCGTGCGACCTTGTCAAACGCCTCACCGACAGCGTCGTCAACAGTGCTGCCGAGCATTTTGAATTTTGTGTAGTCGCTTACCTTTAAAATAGCCGTGTGCCCGCCGCTTACCATAAGGCACAAAAATGGCGGTTGAAGGTCTGGGTGCGAAATATAGTTGGAAGCGATATGCCCGTGAACATGGTTGACAGCGATCAGCGGTTTTTTGAGAGCATAGCTCAGTCCCTTTGCAAAATTGACGCCGACAAGCAGCGCGCCCATAAGACCGGCGCCATATGTTACTGCGATCGCGTCCAACTGCTCGGCGGAGATATTTGCCTGCCTTAGTGCCTCCTCATACAAATTGGAGATCGCGAGAAGATGGTTGCGCGAGGCGATTTCTGGCACAACGCCACCAAATCTTCTGTGGATGTCGATCTGAGAGGCTATGACATTTGACAGCACCTCTCTGCCATTTTTTACAACGCTCACCGCAGTTTCGTCGCATGACGACTCAATGGCAAGAATCAACAAATCTTGCTTGTTTTTCAGGTTGTTAAATTCGCTTGCCATAAACTTTTTCATATATCACCTATATCTTTTGCAAATAAGCCAGAATAAATTCTTGAATTTCACCATTCATCACGCCTTGTATGTCGCTTGTTTCATAGCCAGTTCTGTGGTCTTTGACCAAGGTGTATGGGCAGAAAACATAAGAGCGGATCTGGCTGCCCCACTCGATTTTTTTGATTTCGCCCTTGATCGAGGATATCTCTTCAAGTTGTTCGCGCTCCTGCTTTTCGGCCAGTTTGGAATACAGCATTTTCATCGCTCTTTCACGATTCTGGATTTGTGAGCGCTCTGTTTGGCATGAAACGACGATACCTGTTGGAATGTGGGTTATTCTGATTGCCGACTCCGTTTTGTTGACATGCTGTCCGCCGGCGCCGCTCGCCCTGTAAGTGTCGATTTTCAGCTCCTCAGGCTTGATTTCAATATCCTCAGCCTCTTCAAGCTCTGGCATAACCTCGACGCTGGCAAAACTTGTGTGTCGCCTTGCGTTGGCATCAAACGGCGATATCCTCACCAGCCTGTGAATGCCCTTTTCGGCTTTCAAATAGCCATAGGCGTTGTCGCCAGACACGACAAAGTTGATGTTTTTTATCCCAGCCTCGTCGCCATCCAAAACATCCAGCACTTTGAGCTTGAAGCCATTTTTTTCGGCATACATCGAATACATCCTGAAAAGCATCTGCGCCCAATCCTGCGCCTCAGTTCCGCCAGCCCCTGCGTGGATGTTCATGATCGCGTTGTAGGAGTCATACTTTCCTGCAAGCAGCGTCAAAATTTTAAGGTTTTCACACTCTTTTTCAAAGGCTTTGAGAGAGGTTTTGAGTTCTTCAAAAAGCTCTTCGTCATCTTCCTGCTCGCAAAGCTCGACCATCGTTTCGATGTCAGAAAGCTGCTTTTCAAGCGAGGAAACCTTTTCTAGTTTGCCCTCTCGTTCGCGCAATTTTTTGCCAACCTCTTTGGCAAGCTGCGCGTTGGCATAAAAATCCGGTTGCAGCTGCTGAGCTTTAAGCTGGCTGCACTCGTCTTTTAGTTTTTCTGAGTCAAAGACACTCCTTTAAAAATTCAAAGTTTTCTTTCAGCTCTTTGAGCTGCATTTTTTCGTTATCTAAAATCATATTTTCCTCCTATCTTTTCAAACAATCTGCCAATCAAAGCTAAGCCCAATTGAAGGCTATTGTAGAATTGCTGAAAATTTGCAGGCTGTTTTGTCCGCCATTTATAACCGTTGGATTTGCGAGCGCCACATCATCTCTTGCAAAAGCCACCTGATCGAGCGAAAACTGCCCTGCTCCAAATCTTGCAAATGATATCGTCAGGCTGGTTGAGCGAGGAAGATTTAGCCCAATTCGAGCGGTGTCGTTGCGAAGCGTGAGGTTGTTGAAATTGCTTGTTGCGTGCACATTTATTTCGCCGTTTTGTGATTCGAGCGAGATGTCGCCTGTCGCGCCGTCAGAGATGACGACTTCGATTCGGCCGGAGGTGGTTGTGATCGAGGAGTTTGCGCTGATGCCGCTTGTCATATCCTTGCCGGAAGAGCCATCAGAAAAGATGCTGACGCTGCCTGAGGTGGTTGTGATGTTTGCTGGGCCTGTGACAGAGCCGATCTCAAATCGAGAATCCTGCCCGCGCGGAACATTTATTCCGCCGCGAATGAGCGTGATTCTGATGACAGACGAGCCCATATCGGTGGAAGCAGCAAAATCCCAATTGCCATAAACCTGCCCGACCGTCACATGAGCGTTTTTGAAATTTGAACTAACATTTGCAGAGATCTCTCCAATGCTCAGCCTGCCGCTTTCGCTGCTTAGCGTCGTAGTTGCGGTCGAAGCGATCGAGCCAAGCGACATATCGCCTGAGGTTGTTTGAAGCGCCAAGTTTTCAGCTCTGATGCTGGATTTTGCGCTGCTGATTTCGCCTGAACCGCTTTTAAGTGAAAGAATGTTGTAAGAAGAAGGCGCGTGCGAGGAAAGCAGAATGTCGCCAGACTGCGTTTCGACATCCAAGCTTGCAAGAGCAATATCTCGCGAGTAGCCTGTTATCACCGGTCCGCCGATGTTGACATCGCCGTCAGTGGTTTTGATCGTGATCGGTTTGCCAGCAAAAGGCGCGAGCGAGTTGTTTGAAACGTGCAAAATGATCTGTGCGTTTTTGGAAAAATACAAAAATGCTGGTTGCTCTGACACTTCAATTTTCAAAACTCTATCCTCGATCGTCACACTAAACTGATATTCTTGCGCGTTTTTTGAAGTGACAAAACCGCAAGAGGTGTTGACAAGATAAACGCCGTCATAGTCAAACTCATTGTTGTTTTGAATTATGACCTCTGAGTAGCCAGCGTTGATTTCGACTGAGTCGAAATTTGGATTTTGAAAGCTGATTTGTGTGGCAGACTCATCCGTTGTGTTTTCAACCCTGATTTGAGCGTTGTTTGTGAAATATTCAAGCCCCAAAATCGATGTGCCTGGCATAAAAAGCATAACGACAAAAATGACGAGCACTGCCGCCACTATTGCAATTAAAAACAAGCCGAAATAAAAGAAAAAACCTTTTTTGACTTTGTCTTCTGCCATATTTCCTCCGTTTTTTATTAGTCTAGCAAAAATTATCTAAAAAATCAAGAAAATCACTCTAAAATCGCCTTTATTCTTCGAACACCTGCCGACGAGCTTTCTTCTTTTGTGATTTTAAATATTCCAAGCACGCCGGTGTTTTCAACATGAGGACCGCCACAAATTTCTTTGCTGACATCGCCGATTGTGTAGACTTTGACCTTTTCGCCATATTTGTTTTCAAACGAGCCAACAGCGCCCGATTTTTTGGCATCGTCTAGGCTCATTTCAGCGCAGCTAACTGGCAGTTTTTTGGCAATCGCGTCGTTGACAAATTTCTCCAAAAATTCAAGTTCGCTCTTTTCCAGCTTTCGAGGAAAACTAAAATCAAAACGCAGTCTTTCTGCCGTCAGATTTGAACCCTTTTGTTTGGTTTCAGGGTCGAGTTTTCTCAGCCCTGCAAGCAAAAGATGGCAAGCTGTGTGATATTTGATCGTCTGCTCACTGCTGTCAGCAAGGCCTCCTTTGAAAGTTCCCACCGTTGCTGTTCGTGAAATATCTTGATGATGTTTGAACTCTTGATTAAAGCCCTCTTCATCCACTTGATATCCCCTCTCCTTTGCCATCTCTTTTGTCAGCTCTAATGGAAAGCCGAAGGTATCATAAAGCCTGAACGCAGCTTTGCCGCTTATGATATCTTTGACAATTTCGCCTGTTTTTGCAGCAAACTGTTTGTGGCGTTCGATGCCGGAGAGCACTTTTTCAAACTCTTTGTAGCCGCCTTCGATCGCCTTTGAAAATTTTTGCATCTCTTTTGCGAGCTCATCCTTGACAAACTCACGCTTTTTTGCAAGCTCTGGATAGTCGAGGCAATATTCCTCAACAAACATATCCGCAAGTTCGAGCAAAGCTCCCTCTTCAAGCTGTAACTTGCGCGCATAGTTGACACTGCGCCTGATCAGCCTGCGCAAAATGTAGCCCTGCCCGAGGTTGCTTGGCACAACTCCCTTTTCATCGCCCAAAACAAAAGTCGCCGCGCGGATATGATCGACTATGATCCTGCTCGCGCGCTCATCGAAAACTTTGCTCTTTTGTTTGACAAACTCGATTCCGCGTTTCAGCCCTCCGATTTCATAAACGCTGTCATAGCCATTTATCACCATGAGTGTTCGCTCAAGCCCCATGCCGGTGTCGATGTTTGGTCTGTCGAGTTTGACAGGCTTTTCGCCCTGTTTTTTGACAAGATATTCCATGAAAACATCGTTCCAAAACTCGACATATTTTCCGCAATCGCAGGCTGGTGAGCAATCTTTGGAGCAGTCTGGTTTGTCTTTTATCAAAAACATTTCGGTGTCAGGTCCGCAAGGTCCCTCGCCGCCACTGATGCTCCACCAGTTGTTCTCTTTTGGAAGAAAAAACACTTTGTCGATGCCATTTTCTTTCCAAGCTTTGGCAGCTTCTTCATCGCGCGGAGCATTTTCGTCGCCTGCAAACACGCTGACCGCCACCTTGTTTTTGTCAATTTTAAGCTCTTTTGTGATAAAGTCATAACTGAGCCTTATCATCGCGCATTTGTCGCATTCGCCAAGCGTCCAGCAGCCGAGCATTTCAAAACAAGTCAGGTGGCTGTTGTCACCAACTTCATCGATATCGCTTGTTCGAAGACATTTTTGGATGTTGACAATCTTGTTGCCAGCCGGATGTTTTTCGCCGAGCAAATATGGCACAAGCGGATGCATGCCGGCGGTTGTGAAAAGCACACCAGTGTCGCTTTCTGGAATAATCGAGTATCCACTTATTTTTTTGAACCCATGTTTTTGAAAATAATCAAACCACTTTTGTTTTAATTCTCTGTCGCTTAACATAACTAAAAATAAATCCTTTTAAGATAAAGCCCTTGTGGCTCCATCGTTTTTCCGGCTTTTGCGCGATTGCCAGTCTCTAAGGCCTGTTTGACATCGTCGAGAGAGAGCTTCCCGCGCCCCACATCGACGATCGTGCCGACCATGATTCTGACCATATGCTGCAAAAATCCGCTGCCCGTGAAGGTGAACTTGAAAAACTTTCCGCTTTTTGTGACCGACGCAACAAAAATCGTTCTCTCAAAAGTTTTGACTTGCGCGTGCGCGCTGCAAAAGCCTTTAAAATTGTGCGTCCCCTCAAAAAGTTTGGCGCAAGAGCGCATCTTTTGAAGATCAAGCGAAAAGTTTGTGTGAGCAGCCAGCTTTCTCAAAAGCGGATTTTCGTCTTTTGTCGCCTGCAAAAGATAGACATACGTCTTTTTTTTGACATCGAACCTTGCGTGAAAGCTCATCGGAACTTTTTGCGAGGAGGCTATCCTCACATCCTTGCCCAAAAGATCGTTGAGAGCAGGCTTCAAGTTTTTTGCTGGGATCTGAGAATTCAAATCAAAATGTGCAACTTGGCAAAGCGCGTGAACTTTGGCATCCGTTCTGCTGCTGCCGACGAGAGTGACCTTTTCGCCCACAAGCTTTTCAATGGCTTTTTCAATTTCTTCCTGAACAGACCTGCCATTTTTTTGTTTTTGCCAGCCCACAAAGTCGCTGCCATCATATTGAATTTTGAGTTTGACCCTTTGCATGAAAAAATTATACAACATTTTCGCTTTCAAAAGCAAATAAATCTTTTGTTTTATTCGCATTTTGTTATATAATTATCCTAAATAAAGGAGAAAAACATGGCAAAAATCGTTGTTGATGGAAACACTGCAGCTGCAAGGGTCGCTTACTCGGTCAGTCAGCTCATGCCAATTTATCCCATCACCCCTTCCTCGCCAATGGCGGAATATTGCTCGCGCGCGGAAGCTGAGGGAAAACTAAACATCTTTGGCACTCTTCCTCACACGCTTGAAATGCAGTCAGAAGCAGGTGCCGCAGGCGCTCTTCACGGTGCACTGATGGGAGGCGCTCTTGCCACCAGCTTCACATCAAGCCAAGGGCTGCTTTTGATGATTCCAAACCTTTACAAAATGGCGGGCGAATGTTTGCCTGCCGTCATCCATGTGGCGGCAAGAGCTGTGGCATCACACGCGCTTTCGATTTTTGGCGACCACTCGGATGTCATGAGCGTGAGGATGTGTGGATTTAATATGCTGTGCTCTTCAAATGTTCAAGAGGCGCAAGATATGGCCATGTGCGCACATATGCTCGCCCATCGCGCTTCACTGCCAGTTTTGCACTTTTTTGACGGCTTCCGCACAAGCCACGAATACCAAAAAATCGACATGCTCTCGAAAGAGGATATCGCTTCGCTCTTTCCTCTTAAAAGTCTGCCAGAGGCAAAACTAAATTCCTCCTCGCCGCTTATGTTTGGAACGGCACAAAACCCAGACGTCTTTTTTCAAAACAGGCTCGCACGCGAAAAAAAATACACCGAATTTCTCACAATCTGCGACAAGGTTTTTGCCGATTTTGAAAAGCTGACACACAGAAAATATCACAAATTTGACTATTTTGGAAGCAAAAACGCCAAAAATATCGTCGTTTTGATGGGCTCTGCCTCTGAAACGATGATAGAAAACGCTCCAAAAGACGGCGGAGTTGTCAAAGTTAGGCTTTTTAGGCCTTTTGACACTCAGGCATTTTTGAAGGCATTGCCAAAGTCGACCGAAAAAGTCATCGTGCTTGACAGAACCGTTGAAAGCGGAAGCAGAGAACCTCTGTTTTTGGATGTGAAAAACGCTCTTTCAGGCTTAAACATTTCTGTCGCAGGAGGCGTGTATGGGCTGGGCGGCAAAGAGTTCTCTCCTGTTGAAGAGCACGCCGTTTGGAAAAATTTTGAAAGCATGAAAGATGATTTTTCGGTGGGCGTGAACGACGATATTCAAAAAAGCAGCCTGCCGCTTGAAAATTTTGTTCCGTCGCTTTCTGAAAAAGAGATAAAAATCTTTGGCCTGGGCTCTGACGGCTCGGTTTCGGCAAGCAAAACGATAACCAAGCTTTTGGGCAGAAAAGACGACACCTTTGTTCAGGGATATTTTGAATACGACTCAAAAAAGGCGGGAAGCTTGACAATTTCGCATTTGCGCGTGTCAAAAAAGCCAATTTTGAGCGCGTATCTCTGCCACCAGCCGGATATAGTGATGATAAACAACTTTTCGTTTGTGCACAGGTATCACTGTCTGGAAGGGCTGAAAGACGGCGGCGTGGTGATTTTTAACACAATTTTTGAGCCTGACGAGCTGACAAAAGTGCTGCCGAACGAATACAAAAAGATTCTGCTTGAAAAAAAGGCGAAAGTTTTTGTGATAGATGGCCACAAAATTGCAAACGAAAACGGTTTGAAAGAAAAGATCAACATGATCATGACGAGTGCGCTGTTTTCTTGCACAGGGCTTGTTAAAAACTTTGAGCCGCTTTTGATCGAAGATATCGCAAAAACCTTTGCTGAAAAAGGCAAAGAAGTGGTCGAGAAGAATATTTCGGCAGTCAAAGCGGCAGAAAACATGATTAAGCGCGTGAATTTGAAGCAAATTTTTGTTTCAACAGAACAAATCAAGCCGAGATTTGCAGAAGATTTTAACAAAAGGCCTATTTCGCAATTTTCTTGCGACGGAAGCATCCAAACGGACACTTCTAAATTTGAAAAACGAGCAATCGCCGCAAGCATCTCGGAATGGCAAAAAGACAAGTGTATTCAGTGCGGTCAGTGCGTGCTCGCCTGCCCTCATGGAGCCTTGAAAGCCGTGCTTGTCAAACGCAAACCAAAGGATGTGCCTTTTGTCAAGGCGTATGGCGTTGACGGATACTATCGCATTCAAATCTCGCCAGAAGACTGCACCGGCTGCGGCCTTTGTCAAGAGATCTGCCCTGCACTTGGTAAGGCGATCATCATGCGTGATGCCTCCAAAATTTTGGAGCAGGAGAAAAAGAACTATCAACTCGTCAAAGATTTGAAAACGATAAAAAAGACGCCTTTTTCAAAAAATCTTGTCAAGGGCTTGCAGTTTGAAAAGAACTATTTTGAGTTTCCAGGAGCTTGTGCAGGCTGCGGTCAGACGCCATATATCAAGCTTGCGACGATGCTTTTTGGCGACAGAATGGTGATCGCAAATGCGACAGGCTGTTCGAGCATTTACAGCGGAAGCTACCCTTCCTGCCCTTATTCAAAAAACGAAAAGGGTCAAGGACCTGCCTGGGCAAACAGCTTGTTTGAGGATAACGCCGAGTTTGGCTATGGAATAAAAATGGCAAAAGCTTTACACAATTCGAACGAATCGGTTTGGATCATAGGCGGCGACGGCTGGGCATATGACATAGGTTTTGCGGGGCTTGACCACGTGCTATCCTCTGGCGCGAATGTCAATATTTTGGTGCTAGACAACGAAAACTACGCAAACACCGGCGGTCAAGCGTCGAAAGCGACACCTGCTGGCGCCTGCGTTCAGCTGGCAAATTCCGGAAAAGAGACCAACAAAAAAAATCTCGGCCTCATGGCGATGACCTATAAAAATGTGTATGTGGCGCAAGTAGCACTCGGTGCGAATATGAACCAGTGCATCAAGGCTTTTCGCGAGGCAGAAAGCTTCAACGGCCCGAGCTTGATCATCGCCTACTCGACCTGTGTGAACCAAGGTTTTGATATGTCAAAATCCCTCACTGAGATGAAAAAGGCGGTCGACGCAGGATACTGGATGCTGTATCGCTATCACCCGACGCTTGGCTTCACCCTCGACAGAGGCGAGGTCAACAACAAATTTTTGCCTTTCCTTTTGGGCGAAAGAAGATTTGCGCTGCTAAACGAAAAAGACGGAGCAAAAGCCAAGAGGCTTTTCAAAAAGGCAAAGAACCGAGCAAAAGACAACTTCATCTCGCTCAAACGCCTTGAACGCACAAATCCTAAAAAATAAAAAAGCGACAAAATTGTCGCTTTTTTTGATCACAATGCGTTCACTCGGGTTTTTATGCCAGTCTTCGTGCCAAAGTCAAGGATGTGGAATATCCCAAGCGGAATCGGTCTGCCCTCTTTGAAGTTTGAAATATAGGCAAAGTTGCCGTCAAAATTTTCACCTTCAATGATCTTAGAACTGCCGTTAAATACCCCATAGCACAAATTAAAAGTCAATTTGCTTCCTGCTCTAGCTCCGCCTAACAGTCTGGCTGCAACGTTTTCACCATTGACGAATGCTGCACAGTTTTCGATAACAACCGGCTGATATGTACCTTTAGAATAATCAACGCCCAAAATTGCTCCAACTTCATCTGACGTTATTAACGACATCGTCACATCAACATAACAATTTGTTATTTCAAACGCGTCGGGACCTGTGGCGCTGTTATGATTTATCAGTCCCACGATTCCTCCTCCGGCACAGTGTTCTTTTGTTTGAGTTAATTTGAATTCAGCATAGCAATATTTTATTGCCCCCTGTCCAATAAGTTGACCCACAATTCCGCCAAAATTGTTTAGCGCAGTCACATCACCATAGTTGATACAAAGCTTCAGATTTGTCATGCATGTCTGCCCGGCGATTCCGCCAATTGAACCGCCTGTTCCAATTATAGCACCATTGTTAATGCATGAATATATTTCTAAAGTGGCTATATTGGATTCAGTGTCTATATTGGATTCACTGATCCCAATTATTCCGCCGACATAATTATATCCTGAAATTTTGCCATTGTTTTGAGACAAGGAGATTTTGGCGGTAGATTTGATTCTTCCAACAATTCCGCCAACAGATCCATTGCCAGATGAATCGCTGGACGAAACATCGCCGTTGTTGGTGCAGTAGTAAATTTCTGCACTCATGTTATGGCCAACTATGCCACCTGCGGTGTTTTTTCCAATAACCTTTCCGTAGTTTGCAGAATATTCAATTTTTGCGCCTGTTGAAGCGGTGTTGGCATAACCAACAATTCCGCCAATTGGGATATAGTCTGAACCAGCGCTGGCAGCGTTGGTGACCGTGCCATTGTTCACACAGCCAGAAATTAGACAGTCTGTAATCTCTCCAACTATGCCGCCAATTGAGCCTGCAGAGCCATAGATCTCGCCGCTGAATTTGCAATTGATTATTTGAGAATTGAAAAAGGCGTAGCCCAAAATCCCTCCGACACAACTTGTGCCTTTGATCACAGAATTTGTTACCATCAGGTTTTGAATCGAACTTGGATACGATTCATCCGGCGAATAGGTGGTGCCAAAAACAGATTGCATCGATCCATTTTCCTCCAAAGTGAAAACGCCTTTAATTGTGTGGCCATTTCCGTCAAAAATGCCGCCAAAACAATTGTTTGCGCTGTCATTCATAATGCCAATCGGTTGCCACATATGCGCAGCAAGATTGATGTCACTGGCAAGTTTGAAGTGCTTGTTGTAAAAGAAAGAGGTAAAATTGGCATCAATTTCCAATGCCGTTTTGCTTGTCACTCTTTCATCACCAGTGTAAACCAGCCATGAAAGGCCTGCAAGGTCAGCGGCTGAGTCGATTGTGTAAGGGTTGGAGGCCGAGCCGCCATTTGTTCCAGCATTTGTGAACCAGTCGATTGAGTAGTTGCCATCATCAGTCCACCAAGACACCTCACCTTCGGCACGTAAGACAGGATATTCGCTCACAGATGGGTCAAACTTCCAAACCGTGCGGAAATCCCAAGTGCGAGACAGATCAGTTGCGTTCCAATTTGCAAAATTTGTGAAAAATTCTATCGTTTTTGCACCGCTCTCGGCAGCACTTTTGTATTGAAAACCTGAAACAAAAGGTTGACTTCCTCCGTTATGACATACAGTTTCCGAACCATAGTCGCCTGTATTTGCTATAGTGCCAACGTTGAAGCAGTTGATGATATCAACAACAATGTCATCGTTCTGAGAATATGATTCGCCAATTATACCAGCAATTCTCGTGCCGCCAGAAATTGTGCCACGGTTGTAGCAGTTGACAACCAAAATATCTCCTGAAATCGTTGCTGAATTGGTGGCTACACGGCCGGCAATTCCTCCCACATTATTGTTGCTTGTTCCCTCTGCTGAAACAATGCCAGCGTTATAGCAGTTTTGAATCAAAGCCGTTCCGCTTGCATCTTCTTGAAGCTGATATTCTCCCAAAATTCCGCCGATATAATTTTCAGCTGTGACTCGGCCTGTGTTGTAACATTTGTTTATTGAAATATCGCTATCCATAACTCTGCCAACAATCCCTGCGGCATACTGAGAGGCATTAACAGAAGCGGTGTTGAAACAGTTTGTGATATCTACGTCCTTTGCATATCCCACAACTCCACCGACTGCGCTATAGCCTTGAATATGCGAATTGATGACCCCAACGTTTTGTATGGTTATTCGGCTGCTTGAACTTGAAGAGCGAACATATCCAAACAGACCTTGATAGGAATATCCATTGCCAGATCCTGCCGGAGTGGAAATGCTAGAAACTGTGTGACCGCCGCCGTCATAGTTGCCCGCGAAAGCACGAATTGTCTGAGTGGCCAAGCGGTCATAAGAGATCCCGATCGGTTGCCAATAGTGACCTGTTAAGTCGATATCCACAGTTTGTTTGAAATATTTGTCAGCGAAAAAATTATCGCCAGAGTTTGTTCCTAAACCTGAGTAAACAAGATATGAAAGGCCTGCAAGATCTGCGGCGGAGTCGATTATGTAAGGGTTGGAGGCCGACGAGCCATCATTTGTTCCAGGGTTTGTGAACCAGTCGATTGAGTAGTTGCCAAATTCGTTCCAATATGTTATAGGAACGTCACCAGGCAAGTCAACCAAAACTGGATAACCACTGTTTTTTTCTTGTGATATTGTCCATGTCGTTGTAAAATTCCAAGGATATGATGAATCCCAATTTGACGAGTTCGTATACCACGCTTGATCTTTTGGAGTTTGAAGCGTGAGACTTGCGTTATATGTTCCACCTCCGCTTGTGGTTGTTTTCGAATAGTTTGCGCCGAAATAACACGAACTAACTGAAAGGTAGTTTCTTGAAGTAGATCCGCTTTGAGGCCCAACTATTGCATTTCCAGAAGCATCACCAAAGTTGTGGCAATTATAGAGATAAACGTGTTTTTCAACCAGTAATCCTGTATTACTCCATATCACACCTCCAACAATTCCTGCGCCATCAACTTTGCCTAAATTAAAAGAATTATACAAATATAAATTTGAAGTATACCTAGTTCCATTATTAGCAGCGCGACCAAGTATTCCTCCAACGTTGTTAGTTTCAGTTCCATGAATGTAGCCAGTGTTGTAGCAATTGGCAATTTTTTGATTGCTAGTGCCCATGTTGCCAACAATCCCACCGACATATGTTGTGCCAGAAACTTCACCTGTGTTGAAACAATCAGAAACAGTGGAGCCAGAAAAACTGCCAACAATGCCTCCTAAATATGAAGAACCACTTACATCTCCAAAATTTGCACATTTGGAAACACTGCTGGAAGACGAATCGACAATGCCAGAACCGCCGGTTACATCTCCATAGTTATAACATGAAGTGATACTGCTGGACGACGAATTGACAATGCCGGCAGAAACCAAAGTGTCATGATTGTCATTGACGCAATTGGTGATGCTGGCTGAAGAAGAGTTTGCAAAGTTGCAATAAGAATCTGTTATTTTTAAGTTAGAAACACTGCCCGTCAAATTTTCGAATAATGATCGGCGCGTCGCAATACCAGAGATGTAATGATCCCCTCCGTCATAATTTCCTGCAAAATCATCAAGAGTCTTAAAATTAACAACGCCATACAGCACAATCTTGGAAATAAAAACAAGAGTATCGTCATGAATAATGCCACCGTTTTTAATAAAATCTACGTCAACAGTGCACAAATCTATATCTTTTGTTTGTTTGAAATATTTTCCGTCAAAATCATTGCTTGTGGAGCTGTTCACCAAAAAAGACAGCCCAATCAAATCTTGCGCATCGCTGATAATGTATGGATCGCTTTGCGAACCGCTGTTTTGATTTTGCCAAGAAGTGTCGCCGATTGATCCTGTGCCAGAACCACCATAAAGGTGCAAATCTAGATAGACTGTGTTATCACTTAAATCCCAAACATCTGAAAATTTTGCAGTGTTTTTAAACCATGTTGCTAGATTGCCCGATATGTCTGAATATGCTACGTAAGTTCCATAATTTTGAGTGCCAGAGTAAGACATGATATAGTATGTGTTGGTGACAGTTGTAGAATACGACCCGCCATTTTTTATGCCTATTGGTGCCCATCCTCCTTCAGCTGTCGATTCTATACTAGTCGGAAACGCCACACAGTTTGTAATGCTGGAAGCACCTCGTGTGTTATACATGCTGCCCACAATGCCGCCTACATATCTCCAGCCTTTTACACTTATAAGTAATTCTACATAACACTCACTTATGCTAGTGCCGTTTATTTCTCCAGCAATGCCACCAACAAATTGGCTTGAGCCTGAAACGCCCACACTGGCTTTGTTGTAACACCATGAAATTGAGCCGCCAGTAATTTGACCGCAAATTCCTCCAACATAATCACCTCCTTCGACATTTGCTTCATTTACACAAAGGCTAATTGCGCCGAATGATGCGTCGGTGCCAACGCCTGAGTCATAAAAGCGTCCTACAATTCCTCCTACTCTATCGCCACTAGAATCAACTGTTCCATAGTTTGTGCAATATGATATTATCGACGGTGAGTTAATGCCTCCACTATCTCCAACAATTCCTCCGGCAGCAGAAGAGTTGGAGTCTCCTATAATAGCTCCAGAATTTGTGCAGTAAGTAATAATAGTATATCCAACAACATCAGCCGCCGCTCCACCAAAGCTGAGTATTCCTCCTCCACATGAACTGAAGTATATATCACCATAGTTATGGCAATCTGATATTGCAATACCACTGCAAGAAGCTACGATTCCCGCAGCGTTTTGAGGATAGTTTGTACTTATGCCAATATTTCCAGTGTTAATGCAGCCTATCACAGATGGAATAGATGATACCTGATCAAGTGAATCAAGGTCGCTTACGCCGTCCCCCAAAATTCCTGCAGATTTCTGACCAGCATTGATAAAACCGCTGTTCGCGCAATAAAGTATGTAAAATAAACCGGTGGCTCTATAAACGATTCCAGCAGCATTAGCAATACCCGAACTGTCTTCAAAAGAAGCTGCGTTGTGACAATTTTTTATATAAACTGCCTGCGCTCTTGAATCTCCGCCCGTTATAGTGTTCACAATGCCGCCAGACGAATAATCATATAGTGTTATTTTAGAATCTTTTATTCTTACATTTTCAATAACACAACTTTGACCGTTAGCAACAACACTATAAAACAAACCGCCACTTGAAAACATGCCATAGATTGTAAAATCGTCGCCGTCAAAATTGCCTGAAAAACCTTTTGTGCTTTCGCCTATCGGGCTCCAGCTATAAGCAGAAAGATCTATATCGGCAGTCAACTTGAAATATTTGCCGGTGTATGAATTGCCAGAATCCACCATGTGGGCAAAATAACCCATCTGCTGTGCATTTGCAATTTTGTAAGGATTGCTTGAAGTTCCGCTGCCGCCAGCATAACCTTCTGCTCGTATGCCTTCATCAGACCAATGTTTCTTTGGGTCTATTGTCGGCCCATCTGGCACAATCCTTTCGGCACTGAGAGGCTGAACAGAAGATATCCCCCACGGAGAACGAGACATCGGGTCCCAGATGACCACAACGCCAAGCAAGAGAGCAAAGCACAAAAAATAGCACAGCAGGCTTGCGATCAGCTGCGCTTTGGTAAGGCCTGTTTGTCTGAAAAATCGCTTGATTTTTGACATTTGCTCTCCTATCCTCGCACT
>CALVZD010000003.1 GCA_944372435.1 uncultured Clostridia bacterium
TACTTTTTACAAACGTATTATATAATGAAAAAATTAAAAAAGCAAGTAAAATCTAAATATTTTTGCAAATTTTTGTTGCTGTATATAAAAAACTGTTAAAAAACTATTTAATAAATATTGACAAAGTGTTTAAAAATCATTTAATAAATATTTTATTTTCATATCTGCATCAGCAAAAGATAAAAAACAAATAATACAAATTGCTTATATGCAAAACATAAATTATAACGAGATTTAAACAAATTTACATAGTTTTAGGCAGTTCAAAATCAACTATGGTGGATAGTGTCATTTGATAAATTGGACATAGTTGTCAAGTAGCGTCAAGGAATTGACATTTTGACAGCAAAAGAAAAAACACTAGCAAAAATGCTAGTGTTTTAAAGGGTTTTAGTGGGCAGAGCAAAATCCAATATTTGTGCTGAGCAAATTGGTAAGGCAGCACCAAGCAAAAAAAGCCCGTCTGGGCTAATATTTTTTCTGGAGCTGCTGACGGAAACCTAACCCAAAAAATGCTTGGCATTTTTCGGGGCCCCGATCGGACCCGTGACCTCCGCGTTATGATGAGCTTTGTGATATTTGCAAGCTTGCTTGCAGAAGAGCACAAAGCGAAATCACATCATTTTGTTATGATGAGTTTTGTGATATTTGTAAGCTTGCTTGCAGAAGAGCATAAAGCGAAATCACATCACTCTTTGAGTGATACCAAGGCTTGCCTTGGGAAGGCGGCCTCTTACAAAAAAAGCCCGTCTGGGCTAATATTTTTTCTGGAGCTGCTGACGGGAATCGGACCCGTGACCTCCGCCTTACCAAGGCGACGCTCTACCGACTGAGCCACAGCAGCATAGTTTGAAACGACTTTCTCACCTGCCCTACTATATTAACAATTTTTTTTGTTTCTGTCAATCTTTTGTGAGCATTTGCAAGCAAATTTTTATTTCTTCTTCAAAATATGTAACTAGCAGGCAAAATGCCCACTAGTTTTTGTTAAAAATCTAATTTTTTGATGCGAAGTTTGAGAGCTTCGACTGTGCAGCTTGTTGCCTTCCCCGAACATTGGAATTGTAGAACGTCACCAGCATTCAGCTGAACCACGCCCTCATCGAAGACCGTTTGAGCTCTGCCTGCGTAATTTTCTCCTTTGGTGAATCTTTCACCATTTCATGGTATGAAAATCCAGGCGAAATGTTCTTGCCGCCAGAAAAAATGTGCTTTATGTAACACTATTATTTATGAAAAAAAGATATGTTTTGCTCCGCACTGAAATTATCATAAAAAAATGGCTTTTAAAAAGCCATTATTTTAAAAGTTTAAGGCCGTCACGGAAGGCGTTGCCGACTCTGCCGGAAACTTTGTAGTAGCCGTGGGTGTAAGGGTCAAAGGCGATCGCTTGAAGCTTGTCGACATCCACCTTGCCATCCTTTAACACATCCTCTTCTGCCGAAACATTCACGACTTTGGCGATGACTCCGCAGCCATATTTATCCGACTGATATTCGATGAATTCGCATTCGAGGCAGATAGGAAACTCGTTTATGATTGGTGCGTTGACAAGCTTTGATTTTTGCGCGCTCAAACGGCTCTTTTCAAATTTCTTGTCATCGTCATTGGCTGACACAACCCCAAAAAAGTCCGCTTCAACAACATGTTTTGCGTCAGCGATGCTGACGGTGAAGCCTTTGTTGCGTTTGATGTTTTGCACAGTTTTGTGAGATTCGGTCAAATTCAAGATCACATGGTCGCGCTCTAGCATAGTCCCCCATGCGGCGTTCATGACATCAACGCTGCCATCCTCGTTGTAAGTCGCAATCATCAGCACTGGCATTGGAAAGATCGCCTCAGTTGTTTTGATATTCTTTTTCATACAAACCCTTTTTAAGAAACAAATTCTACCACTTTCAAATTTTCATCTTCTGAAAAGCTTATTATTCCGTTCTCATCAGCGCCGCCTTGTATATCGAAACTGTGATACATACTCTCTGGCGTTTCCGTATATCCCGCATCGATTGAAAAGACATGGTCAGGTGTGTAATAAAACTCGAAAGTTTTTTGCCCATCTATCAAATCAGCCCATACAAAATCTTTCCATTGAACCGACGGATACACGCTGCCCTGGATATAGGCATCGCTGTTTTCTTCGCTGAACCAAACTCGGAAGGAGCAGTCTTTCTGCTGCTCTGATATTCCGCTTAAATCAACGGTGAGCTGAACTTTGCGAAGATTTTCTGGCTCTGCCTCGCCATATCCAACAACTGTGACAGTTTTGGAAAGAACTCTGTCATAATCGTCGATGAAAACAAGTGTCGTTGTGCCTGGGTTGATGTTTGTCAGATCGACATTAAAATATGCTGTTGAAGCATACGTCACCGAGTCTGATTTGACTCCGATCAGGCTTTCGTTTGGAATGACCGACTCATTTGTTGAAAAGATTTCAACACCAGCCATATTTCCATTTTGATCTTTGTTGTTAAAATGCGATCTGCTGCCAAAGGTCACAGAAAATTTTTGCTGAGTATAGTAAAAGCCTTGCTGTGCCCCTTCCTCTGCCATTGCAATTTGCGACGGACTCAAAATCCACGCCATATCATATCTGGCGTTCAAAATTTCTGGCGCGTCTTTGTAGGTTGCCGTGACAGTGACATCTTCCTCAGGCATAGTGAAAGAGAAGGTGCCATCTTGATTTTTTACGCATTCGACGCCGTTTGCAAAAACTTTGTCGACAACAACGAAAGGCTCGGTTTCAGCCTCAACAACGACATTTTGTCCCGATAAAACCAAAACCGATGTCGAGCTCAAATCCACCCACCTGTCGCCATTGACATACACATCTTGGCAGCTGACTATATGGCTTGTTGGCGGCGCAGGCGTCTCGTCGTCTCCGCAACCCGCCACCAAAAGAGCTGTTCCAGAAATCGCTATAACCCCTGCAAGAGCAAACAAGCCAGTTTTTAAACTTTTTTTCATTTTCTCCCCCTTTTTCACAAGTATACCATAAAAATCTTTATTATCAAAACACTTAAGAAGATGTGTTTATGACAAAAACTCTGCATTTTTGTTCGGAAATGAAATTTTTCGCAACAGTTTTGTTGTTATGAGATTTTTTTTGTTTTAATAGTGTAATATTCAAGTATGAAAGTGTTTGGCGAAAGATTAAAAGAACTCAGATTAGAATCAAAACTCACAACAAAAGCACTTGGCAAAAAGGTGGGCGTAAGCGACACCACGATTTGTCGTTGGGAGCTTAATCAATGCGAGGCTAAGGCTCCAGAAATTGTCAAGCTTGCACAGCTTTTTAAAGTTTCAACAGACTATCTGTTGGGTGTTGAAGATTAAGCAAATTTTTGTTAATCGCGCTGCCTGTTTGGCAGCTTTTTTTATGCCTGCCTTTTGAGCCAGGCTAGCAAAAGATTTGTTATCCACTCCTCTTCCTCGCAAGTTAAAATATGCAAGTTTTCGATCCTGTGCCATTTTTGCAAACAGCCTCTGCAACAGGTTGCCGTGGCGTGCTGGGCGACGAAAACCGGATGGCCTCTCATCGGAGTCTGCTTGCCGTCAACAAATTTTGATGGGTCTTTCAATTTTTTCGCAACAAAAGCTCGGCAATGCGCCTCGATCACATCCCAACCCTTTTGCTTTATGTGTTCCTTGTCTTTCTCTTTCAATTTGAATGAAGAACGAAATTTGGACCTCGCGAGTTTTTCAAATATCGACTCAAAATCTGTTTTCATGGTTTAATTATAAACGAAAAAAATAAAAAAAGAAAGAAAAACCTTTCTTTTTTTGTGAAGATATATTTTTAGTGCGCTGTGCAAAACACAATCTTTTTATCTTGCCAAGCCGTCCAGGTCGTCGCCGAAGTTTAGGTCTGGGTCGTTTTCGTCTAAGATCACAGGCGAGGTCGGTTTTTCTGTGAGAGCTTTCCATCTTGCGTTGTTTCGCATATTGCCATAGATCAAACTCCAAAGATCCTCGTCGCTATTTTTGGCTTTTAACCTTATTTTTTCATCGTTTTGCAGATTTTTGTCGACCACTCTTTCTTCCTGATCCAAAATCAAGTTTTTGCTGACAATCGATAGGTCAAAGTCGGTATATACATCGAAATTGAGGTTGTAACACTTTATGTTTTTCGGCGCGCGCCTGCGAGAGAGGACAATGTTGCAAGTTTTTGGATCAACATAGCCATATTTTAAGCCAAAACAGCCAAAAAAGCAGGATAAGTCTATCTTTTTTTGCCCAGGCTCAAACTCTACCCTTTCGAGATTTGGATTGTCCGCAAAACAGAGCAGCCCAAAATCTTTGACAGACGAAGGTATGTAAAGCTGCGCCAAAGTTTTTGTGCATTCAAAAGCAAAGTTGGAGATCTTTGTGACCTGTCTTGGGATAGCGTAGACAATATGCCTTGTTGCAGGAGGACAAGAAATGAGCGTTTTGCCGTCACTTGAAAAAAGCATATCATCTTTCACTGAAAAAGCTTTGTTCCCTTTGAGCACGAGATATTTGTTTACAAAGTCGAATTTTGCTCTTAATTTCGGAAGAACCGAAGGGTCGGCTGCATTCTTGTCGAGAATAAGATACTTTGACCTGTGAACAAATCTTCCGAGGTCGTCTTTTGCTTCTTGAAAAAGCAATGAATAAAACTCAGTTTTCCTTTTTTTCATGATTCTTCCTCCTTTTAAGATCCTTTTGCCCCCTTATTATACAGTAAATGCCACCTTTTGTCAATACCCAAACTTTTGAACCCCTTTTCCAAGATGTTTATACGCGAAAAATTAAAAAAATCCTCTTTTTGCTTGACAAAAGTGTAATAATCGTGTATGCTTTAAATAAGATAATAAAAGGGAGGATTTTTTATGAAACAAAAAAGACCAGTTTTGCTGGCAGGACTTATCATCAGTTTGCTTCTGTATGTGGGTGAAACGATATTTTCGTTTGTGACAATGCTGGCAGCGATTCAAGCCTTTACCATGCAAACAGGCACCTCGATAACTGATGCATTTTCGGACACCATAGGCATTATATTAATTGGTGTGGGAGTGATTACAATTGTTTTCTCACTCTTGGGCTTGATATTTTCAGCAGTTTCAATCCCAAGATGCAGGCTTTCTGCCTCAGATTTCCAAGAGAAGAAAGGCTTGATTGTGACGGTGGTTGTTTTCAATTTTATTATAATAGCACTTGCGCTTATCTCTTTGATCTCTAAGTTGGAGGTTGCGTCGCTAATTCTTATGCTTGCATTCCTGGTGGCTTCAATACTTCTCATCGTTGACCTTTCAAAAAACAAAAAGCTGCTTGCTGCTGAATATCAAACAAAACAGCTGCAAAACTTGGATGTTGATGTAAAAGCCGAAGAGCCAAAACAGACAACAGATTCTGGCGATCAAAACTAAGCTTCGCGCAAAAATTTAAAAACCAAAACCTCTTTTCGAAGAGGTTTTTTTATGTTTAACGCACTTTGCAAAAAAAACAAATAAATGCAAAATTTTGAGTGCAGGATTAAGAAACTTAAAGAAAAAACAAATTTGTTTGACTTTTAAAATTTTTTTGTGGTATACTTTTTTTGAGGAAAGTATGAAAATCTTAAACAAAGCCGACAGCTTAAACCAAATCAAAAGGCTTGGGTTGAACACGGTGCCAGAAATCGTTGTGAGCCCAAATAGTCTTGAAAAAATTGACGAGTTTGTCAAAAAATACCCTGCCTCGCAATATGTTTTGCGCGACAACAGCACCGCGCTTGGCAAGTATTTTTATGCGACAAAGGACGAAATAAAAGAGCTTGCCAAAAGCTATACCTCCCCCTTTTCGCTTGCAGTTTCCTTTTATTCATACGGCGGCATAACCTTGATTGGAGACATCCTTGTCAGCGGCGACAGAGTTGAACTGACCGCCTCCACTGACAGCAATGCCAACCATCGCAACGCAGACGAAATTTCGATTTACTCAAATCTTTATGACGACAAGCTTTGGATGATCCCTGGCTTTAACGACCTGATAAAATATATTGCAGACAAAAATTTGATGGATATAATCGTGGAATTTGTTGTGTTTGATCACAAAGTTGGCACAAAAAAGGAAAAGGTTTTGATAACCGAGCTTCGAACAGAATATTAAAAACCTAGAGCTGCCCGCTCTAGTTTTTTTAATTTCAAATAATAATAAGAAGAAGAAATGTTTGGAAAATGTTTTTGTGCATTTTTTAATTTTTCTATTTTGCAAAAGCTAATTTATTTAAAAAACTAAAAGCCAAAGTATTTTTGAACAGCACCCAATAAAGCAGACAGTTTAAAAAACGTCTGTGGCATTATGAAACTAGCGCAGGAGGTTTTTTAAATATTGCTGGCAAAAAAATTTGCAAAAACGCTCAAACTTGGTGAATTTTTTTAATATTTTTTTATTTTTTTCTGAAATAAGTAAAAATTTTTATATAACTTTGTTTGAAAAAATAAAAGCCAAAGCATTTAGCTTTGGCTTTGATTTAAACTGCGCTGTCCTCTTTGACCACAACAGGCATGACTTCACGATATTTTTTGAGTCCTGTGCCGGCTGGGATGAGTTTGCCGATGATGACATTTTCTTTGATGCCCAAAAGGTTATCCTGCTTGCCTTTGAGCGCTGCATCCGTGAGCACCCTTGAGGTCTCTTGGAAGGATGCGGCTGAAAGGAAGGACTCGGTTGAAAGAGCAGCTTTGGTGATACCAAGCAATATTCTCTTTGCAGTTGCTGGAACTCCGCCCTCTGCAAGCACGCGATTGTTTTCGTCCTCGCATCTGTAAAGGTCGACAATCTCGCCTGGCAGCAGATTGGTGTCGCCAGAAGACTCGATCTTAACCTTTTTCAGCATTTGACGCACGATGATTTCAACGTGTTTGTCATTCACGCCAACACCTTGGCTTCGGTATGCTCCGATAACCTCAGAAAGCAGATAATCTTGCAAACCTTTAAGGCCGCGGAGCCTCAAAAGCTCGCTTGGATTGATTGGGCCCTGTGTGAGCTGGCTGCCCGGCTCAACACTGTCGCCGTTTTTAACGCTGAGAATTGCAGGTTTTTTGATTTCATATTCAGTGTCGCCGTCTTTGGATTGAACGGTGATGATATAGTATTTTGCGTCTTGCTTGATGTTGACCTTGCCGGCAACTTCACTCAGCACGCATTCACCTTTTGGCCTGCGGGCCTCGAAGATTTCCTCAACCCTTGGCAGACCTTGTGTGATATCCGCTGCGGAAGCTGATCCGCCTGAGTGGAAGGTTCTCATCGTAAGCTGTGTGCCCGGCTCACCGATTGACTGAGCAGCGATAACTCCGACCGCCTCGCCAACTGTGACTTGCGCTTTGCCCGAAAGATCGCGGCCATAGCATTTTGCACAAACGCCATGACGGCATTTGCATGTGAGAAGCGTTCTGATCTGCACGCGTTTGATGCCTGCTTTTTCAATCTGAGCGGCCTGCTCTTTTGAGATCATCTCGTTGGATTTTACGATGACCTCGCCGGTTTTAGGATCAACGACATCGTCAACTGCAACACGGCCATAAATTCTTTCAGCAAGCGTTTCTTGAATGTTGCCGCCTTGATAGAGGTCGCTCACCCACATACCCTTGATAGCTTCGCCATTGTCTGCAAAGCAGTCTTCGGTTGTAACGACAACATCCTGCGATATATCAACAAGCCTTCTCGTCAGATATCCAGAATCCGCCGTTTTGAGCGCCGTATCCATAAGACCCTTTCTGGCACCACGCGCTGAAAGGAAGTGCTCAACTGGCTGCAAGCCTTGGATAAAGTTGGATTTTACTGGAATGTCGATCTTTTGTCCAGAAGCTGCTGTTTTCAAGCCGACCATACCGCAAAGCGTTGCAAGGTGGTGGGCGTTTCCGCGCGCGCCTGAAATGATGATCGTTTTAAGTGGGTTGCCGTCTTTGAGAGAATCCAAGGTTTCTTTGTCGATTTTGTTTTGAACATCGTTCCAAATGTCAACGTTGGCGTCGACTTTTTCGTCGTTTGTGATAAGCCCGCGTTTGAAGAGTTTTTCGTTCTCCAAAACTTTGGCCTCAGCCTCAGTAACATATTTCTTTTTAGATTCTGGTTCGTGACCGTCAAAGGCGTTGATAGTGTTTGCCACGAGTGTGGAATATTTGTATCCAAGGTCTTTGATTGTGTCGATCAAAATCGAGCACTCGGTTGTTCCCAAATTGTTGTAAGCGAGTGCGATGATGTTTTTAAGGTCATTTTTGGTGATGATCTTGTTGCATTCGAGCTCGCAGTAGTTTTCCTCTTTCGTTCTGTCAAGCAAGAGACCTTGTGGCATGCTTTGAGAGAAGATGATCCTGCCCACCGAGGTTGTCAGGCGTTTTGAATAGGTTTTGCCGTCGACAACTTTTGTGAAGCGCACCTGAATTTCAGCTTGAATGTCAAGAGCGCCTGTTTGATATGCCAAGATCGCCTCTTCCGGAGAAGCAAAAATGCTCTTTTCGCCCTTCATGCCTGGCAGAATTTGCGTCATTGAATAGCAGCCCAAAATCACGTCCTGTGTTGGCGTCACGATAGGCTCACCGTCTGCAAGTTTGAGGATGTTGTTGGAAGCAAGCATCAGCACTCTGGCCTCAGTTCTTGCATCGATTGAAAGTGGAACGTGCACTGGCATCTGGTCACCGTCGAAGTCGGCGTTGAATGCGGTGCAGACTGATGGGTGAAGCTTGATCGCCCTGCCCTCAACAAGCACTGGCTCGAAAGCCTGAACTGAAAGCCTGTGAAGGGTTGGCGCGCGGTTTAAAAGCACTGGATGCTCTTTGATAACCTCTGCAAGGATATCCCAAACGATTGGTTTCTCGCGCTCGATCATGCGTTTTGCGCTTTTGATGTTGTTGGATTTGTTGAGTTCGATGAGTCTGTTTATGATAAATGGTTTGAAAAGTTCAAGTGCCATCTCTTTTGGCAGACCGCATTGATACATTTTGAGCTCTGGTCCAACGACGATAACCGAACGGCCGGAATAGTCAACACGCTTTCCGAGCAGGTTTTGTCTGAAACGACCCTGCTTTCCGCTGAGCATAGCGGTGAGCGATTTGAGGTCGCGTTGTTTTGAGCCCTGAACTGCACGACCGCGTTTGCCGTTGTCGATGAGGTTGTCAACAGCCTCTTGCAGCATACGCTTTTCGTTGCGGATGATGACCTCTGGTGCACCGAGCTCCATGAGTTTTTTCAAACGGTTGTTTCGGTTGATAACTCTGCGATAGAGATCGTTGAGGTCTGATGAGGCGTATCTGCCGCCATCGAGTGGAACCATAGGTCGAAGATCTGGTGGAAGCACTGGGAGCACATCAAGCACCATCCAAGTTGGGTTGTTGCCGCTCTTTAAGAAGGATTCGACAACTTCCAGCTTTTTGATAGCCTTGATTCTGCGCTGACCTTTCATGGTTGGCAGAGCTTTTTTGAGCTCCTTGCTCTCCTTTTCAAGGTCGACTTGTGAGAGCAGTTTTTTGATAGCCTCAGCGCCCATCAAAGCTTCAAAAGAGCCGTAGCCGAACTTTTCGATAGCCTCGCGATACTCTTTGTCAGTGATGACTTGTTTGTATACAAAGTCGGTATCCTTTGGATCGATGACGATATAGTTGACATAGTAAACGATCTGTTCGAGCACTTTTGGAGTGAGGTCGAGCAGCGTGCCTATCCTTGATGGAACCGAACGGAAATACCAAATGTGAGTCACAGGAGCGGCAAGCTCGATGTGCCCCATTCTTTCACGCCTAACCTTTGCTCTGGTCACCTCAACGCCGCACTTGTCGCAAACGACACCGCGATATCTGATGCGTTTGTATTTGCCGCAGTGGCACTCCCAGTCCTTTCTCGGTCCAAAAATCTTTTCGCAAAAAAGGCCGTCCTTTTCAGGCTTTTGAGTGCGATAGTTGATGGTTTCTGGCCTTGTCACCTCACCGTGAGACCACTCGCGGATCTTTTCTGGTGAAGCGATTCCAATTTTTATGGAATCAAAGTTGTTAAGTTCAAACATAACTTTCTCCTTGTTATTCGTCAAAATCTCCAAAGTCGTCGAAGAGGTCGGCTTCCTCTATTTCAGGACGCGAAGCTTCTTCTTCCATAGACTCTTTTATTTCATTCTCTTCATCGGCTTTGGCTTCTTGCGAGAGAAGTTCGTCAAAGTCAAGCGAGAGTTCGTCGAAATCATGTTCAGCTTCCACCGGAGTGACGTGCTGATCCTGCTCATCCATCGAAAGCTCGTTGATTGAGATCTCTTGGTTGTCATCCGTCAAAATCTTGATGTCAAGGCCAAGTGACTGCAACTCTTTTACAAGCACTTTGAAGGATTCTGGAATTCCTGGTTCGGCGATCGGTTGACCGCGGATGATCGACTCATAGGTCTTCACCCTGCCCGTCACGTCGTCGGACTTGATTGTCAGCATCTCTTGCAGCACATGGCTTGCGCCGTATGCTTCAAGCGCCCAAACTTCCATTTCGCCGAATCTCTGACCACCAAACAGCGATTTTCCGCCGAGAGGCTGCTGGGTTATCAGCGAGTATGAGCCGATCGAACGAGCGTGGATTTTGGAGTCAACCATGTGTTCGAGTTTGAGCATATATTTTGTTCCGACAGTTACTGGATTTTTGAAAGGCTCACCGGTTCTGCCGTCATATAGCTGCACCTTGCCATCAGCTGGGAAGTTGTTGCTGACGAGCAGCTCTCTGATTTGGTCGATGTTTGCGCCGTCGAAATCTGGCGTTGCAATCTTCCAGCCAAGGCTGCCTGCAACGAGACCGAGGTGGGTTTCAAGAGTTTGCCCAACGTTCATACGAGATGCTACTCCGAGTGGGTTGAGCAAAATGTCAACCGGCTTGCCGTTTGCCATGAAAGGCATATCGTTTTCTGGCATTATGATTGAAACGACACCTTTGTTGCCATATCTTCCTGCCATTTTGTCGCCGACAGAGAGTTTGCGTTTTTGAGCGATGTAAACTTTGACCATCATGTTTACGCCGGCGTCGAGCTCATCCTTGTTCTTTTTGGAGAACACTTGAACATCGACAACCACACCTTCACTGCCGTGTTTCACGCGCAAGGATGTGTCGCGAACCTCTCTTGCCTTGTCGCCGAAGATGGCGCGGAGCAGCCTCTCCTCAGGCGTGAGTTCGGTTTCGCCTTTTGGAGTGACTTTGCCGACGAGGATATCGCCTGGGCGCACTTCGGCTCCGATGCGGATGATACCGTTTTCGTCGAGGTTTTTGAGAGCCTCTTCGCCAAGGTTTGGAATGTCGCGAGTGATAACTTCGTCGCCGAGCTTGGTGTTTCGGCAGTAGATTTCTTCATCTTTCAGGATGATCGTTGTGTAAACGTCCTCTTTGACAAGGCGTTCGTTGATGAGGATAGCGTCCTCAAAGTTGTAGCCCTCCCAGTTCATGTAAGCAACAAGCACGTTTTTGCCGAGCGCAAGTTCGCCGTTTTCGCAAGCAAAGCCGTCATATATGACATCGCCTGCTTTGACCTTTTCGCCTTTTTTAACGCAAGGTTTTTGGTTGTTGCAAGTTTCTTGGTTGGTTTTTTCAAACTTGGTGAGTTTGTAGATATCTTCGTCGCCTTTGTCTGTGAGAATTCTGATTTCATCAGCGCTGACATATGACACTTTTCCGCCGCGTTTTGCAAGCCCAAGAGCTCCACTGTCGCGAGCGGCGACATATTCCATGCCGGTTCCAACGATAGGAGCCTCTGGACGCAGCACAGGCACAGCCTGACGTTGCATGTTGGCACCCATAAGCACACGGTTAACCTCGTTTGAGTTGAGGAATGGGATGAGCGCACTGCCGACAGAGATATATTGACGCGGTGAGACATCCATATAGTCGATCTGGCTTGCCGGAACTTCGGCGATCACAGCGCCATGCCTTGCCATGATGCGGCTGTTGACAAACCTGCCGTTTTCGTCGAGTGGTTCGATAGCCTGTGCGATGTAGGCGGTGTCTTCGATGTCCGCCATTTTGTAAACATAGTCTTTTGAAACGATGCCGGTGTTTTTGTCCACTGGGCGATAAGGCGTTTCAAGGAAGCCATATTCGTTGACTCTAACGTAGATTGCAAGCGTGTCGATAAGTCCGATGTTTTGACCTTCTGGCGTTTCGATCGCGCAGATCCTGCCGTAGTGGGTGTAGTGAATATCACGGATGCCGACATCGGCTCTTTCCTTTTTCACGCCGCCAGGGCCGACTGCCGAAATACGGCGTTTTTGCGAAAGCTCAGAAAGCGGGTTTTTCTGCTCCAAAAGCTGCGAGAGCTGAGACTGAGCGATGAAATCTTTGAGCGCTTTGTTGACAGGTTTTGGATTGATGATCTGCGATGGAGTAACCTGATCAAGCTCCTTGCCCTGCAAAGACTCCTTTATGTTTGTCACAAGTTTTTGAACGCCTGGACGGAAGGCTTTTGTAAGCAAAAGTTCGCCAACGGTTGACAGCCTTTTGTTTGAAAGGTGGTCGACCATGTCGATCTTGCCGATGCCTTCCAAAACATCAAGATAAACGCTGATCGATGCCAAAATGTCATCCATAGTCAGTGTTGTGACGATCAAGTTTTTGGCGTTTGCTTTGATCGCTTCAAGGCGTTTTTCTTTGGATTTGTTTTCTTTTAAAATCTGCATCAGGGTTGGATAATAAACCTCTTCGGTGACGCCGAGCGCTTTTTCGTCGCATGGGAAGATTGCAGAAAGACGAACGCGGTTGTTGCCTCTCATCAGGTGGCGTTTGCCATTGACTGAAACCCAAACCTCGTTTATGCCAGCGTCTTGAACCTTGCGAGCCGACTCTTCTGTGAAGATTTCGCCTGCTTTGACGAGCACCTCGTCGTCAGCGACAACATTGTCGGCACTGATGAGGCCGATGATTCTGTTTGCAAGTGAGAGGCGGCTGTTGAACTTGAACCTGCCTGCTTTTGCAAGGTCATAATAGTTGTCTGTGAAGAACGAAACGTTGAGATAGTTTCTGGTGGATTCAGCCGAAGGCACATCGGATGGCCGCGACTTTCTGGCAAACTCCAAAAGAGCCTCATCCTGCGTTTGCTGTGGCTCGCGATCGAGCGCAGCTTTGATGTAGCGGTTGTCACCAAAGAGCTTCAAAATCTCTTGGCTGGAATAGCCAAAGCATTTCAAAAACAGACCGATCGAAAATTTGTCGGAACGGTTCACCACCATTTTGAGAGCTTCGTTTGCGCCCTGCACGATTTCGAGATACATGCCTCTGCTTGGCATCATTTGGGCGTGAAGCGTGGAGTTATCCTCTTTTTCACGAGTGATATAAACGCCTGGTGAGCGCACGATCTGCGAAACCACCACCCTTTCGATTCCGTTTGTGATGAATGAGCCTGTGTCGGTCATAAGAGGAATGTCGCCGAAAAAGACCTCCTGCTCAACAGCCTCGCCGGTCTCTTCAACGACAAACCTTGCCTTGACTTTGAGAGGAAGCGAATAGGAAGCGCCTCTTCTTTTGCACTCTTTGATCGAATATTTTGGCTCGGATCCCAAATTCATGTCGAGGAAATAGAGTTTGGCTTTTCCACTGTAATCGACAACTGGTGAAAAATCGTCAAGCACAGATCTGATGCCGTGCTCGAGAAACTCTTTGTAAGAATCCTTTTGGATGTCAAGCAGCCCAGGGATTGGAGCGATATCATCGAGTTTCGAGAAAGAATATCGTTCAGTTTTTCCAAATTTTTGTTTTTTGATGTTAAGTGACATAACTAAGCCTCTCTCCTTTCAATCTACGACATAGATGCAGCGCGCTTTTAGACAAAAAAAAGGGCTGACAGCACACAAAAGGTGCCGCCTAAACCCTCATTTTTAAGCACTTTTTTTGATAATTCTCTTTGACTGCAACATTCGTTGAGAATATTTTAGCACATGACAAAAATTTTGTCAACGGTTTTTTATAAAAATCTTGCCAAAAGTTGTGAAAATATACCTTTCGTCGACATTTTTTGGGAAATTTTGAGGAAAATTTTTCTCCTCCGCTTTGAGGAGGGCTAAATTTTCATGCCCTCTTCAAAGACAAGTGTTGAAAAGTCGGTTGCAGAAGCGTTCCAAACTCTGTCGGTGACCTCGGTGACCTGCATAAAGTTAAGTGTGCGTGTGCTGCCACTATCAGAGGAGCCGACAAACATATAGTTGCTTTCGTCTTCAAAGTCGTTTGGAGATATAGCCAAAGTGGTGATGCCATCGGTCGAAACTCCGAGGAATTCCGCCAAGGCTTGCAGGTTGCTTCCATAGCCATTGATTTGGCTTCCAGTCAGAGTTGTGAAAAGACCGTGATAAACTGTCATGTCGAGCCTGTCGAGAATGTTTGTGTCGTTTAGCGCACCGCCGCCGTTTGCCTCTGGCACATTTGTTCCATACTCATTTTGATTAACGGCGAAGGTTACGGAAGTCTCACCAGGGTTTTTGAGCATAGTGATTGTCGTGAAGCCAAGATTCAGATAGTCGTAAAGGTATTGGTCGCTATCAAATCCCCAAATCGCTGAGTTGAAAACATTTGAAATTTGGGCGCTGCTGCCAGCGGTATCAGTGACACTGTTGTTGTAAGTAAAATTTTTGACTTGCTCTGTTGGATCGCTTGCATAAACATACTGATTTGGCACATATGTTTGTGAACCTGTGGACTCACTAATTTCTGTCTGCCTCACAACCTGCTGAACTGTTCCCGGATAGGAGTTGTCGAGGATGTTGATGTTGTAGCGCGTGGTCGAGTAGATTGTGTTCAGCGTCAAGTTGCTTGATTCTGTGCCGCCGACGATAGCGCCAACATTTGCTGTGAGCAATGTCGAATAGGTGTAGGCGTCAAGCTCGATGTCAGCTCTGACATAGGAGTTTGAAATTGACACCGCAGCAGAGCTGGTTTCATTTGAAGACAATCTTCCAATAATTCCGCCAACGAATGGCGCTGAGTTTTGACCCTCGACGCGCAGCACGCCTTCCTTGACTGCCGCTTCGCTTACGGTGACTGAGCCGAGCCCTGCCGTTGCGCTGGCACTCACCTCGCCTATCACACCACCAAGGATGTTCCTTGCAGTCAGGTCGGCTTGAACAATCGCATGGCCGACGGAGACATAGCCGCTGCTGACCATTCCGATAATGCCGCCCACATATGAGACTGTGCTCACCGAAACGCTGGCTTGGGTTTGGTTGCCTATCGAGAAGCTTTGACCCATGTAAACATAGTCAAGGCTCGCTCTGTCGCTTGCGACGCCTGCAATGCCGCCCACTGCTGTTGCCACATATGAGCGCAGGTTGAAGATCTCAAAGCTGTCGCCAGAGCCATAAACATAGGCGTTTGAAAGCCTGCCTTTAAGTTCGCCCACCATGATTCCGCCATAGGAGTGAGCCCTGATCACCATGCCTGCATTTATCGTGAGAGCCACATCGTCAACGGAGGCCTGACTTGCTATGCCACCGAAACCGATGCCCGCTTTGTCGGCGAAGATGTTGACTGCACCACGGCTGACTTGCAGATCACTGACGCTGCCTCGACCACCGACATATCCGATTATGCCGCCGGCAAAGGAGGTGCGATCGAGCGTGTTCGATTCAAAATCGTTCGAGTTGTCGTCTGACGGAACATATGAAGCAAACGCACCAGTGAAGACATTGAGGTTTTTGATGTTGTAGCCCTCTGCCGTAAGACCGATCACTCCGCCGACAGCGTTTTTGCCGCTGACTGTGACGATCTCCTCGGTTGTGTCACTGTCGTCATCACCTGTGGAGCCGCGCACCGAAATGTTGAAGATGTTGGCGTTTCGCACTCTGCCTGCAAGCGAACCAACAGCATTGGCGTTTGCAAATGTGACGAGCCTTGGCGTGATCGTAAGGTTGACAACCGAAGCAAAGTTCGTGCTGGATCCGCCAATTTCGCTGAACAGACCGGCATAGCTGAGAGTTTCGGCAGAAGTGATGCGTATGCCGCTGATATTCATGCCGTTTCCGTCAAAATTGCCTTGCACGATCTTGTTGTGCAGGTTTGAATAGTCAGCAGAAAGGCTGGAATAATCTATGTCGCAAGCGAGGCGATAGTAGCCTGTCAGCACGTTGTTTGGGCTGGTCATATAGCTTTCCATCGTCTCCGGAGAATGGATGACATATGGGTTAAACACGCTGCCGTCAGCCGGAGAGCTTGGCGCGGTTTGATAGTGATATGTGATCACGCCGTCTGGGCTGGTTGTCGTGCCAGTGTTGATCCTCTGAGCCGTGGAGACGATGTTGGCCGCAACAAGCTCCAACCTGCCGCCTGCAAACTGTGCGCCGTTGAACAGGTTGCTGGTTTCGCCAGAGCTATAGAACCACACAGAGTTGTAGCTTGGCGTGCTGGAATAGCCATAAGATGAGAATTTTTCTGCCAAATAGCTTGCGTCAAATTCGTTTACAGGGGCACTGCCAGTGGAATATTCCAAAGCCTCAACACCTTCAAGCGAAGGAGTGAGCAAACTGTTGTTGATGTCGCCTGTGATGTAGTGGCAATCCTCAAAGGTGCCGATGACGTTGTCGCTTGCAAAGTTGTAGTCCATTGCACTTGCGTCGCGGATGATCTTGCTTGTTGAGAAGCTGCGGACTATCGAGCCGGAGTTGTTGAACGCAAAGCCCGCGCTCATGCCGTCTGACTGAATTGGCAGGTTTGAATAGCAGTCGGATATCTCCCCCTCGTTGTTGAACACGAACGATGCCGCGGACACGCTGGAGGTGATCATGCTGGTGCGGCCATTTTCGGTCTCGTTTGAGTAAGGTCTTTCACCGCTGACATAGCCCGAAGTGAAGCTTGTCAAAATCCTGCCATTCAAGGTGTTTTCTCCGGCAAAGCCGCCGATTGAATGTGAGGTCAGATAGATAGAGGTTGAGGTCAAGTTGCCCTCTTTGAACGCCGAGGAAGCAACGACTCCGCTGTTTTGTCCAACCACGCCGCCCATGGTTATCAACGACTGTGCGTTGACTTTTGAGGTGCTGTTTGTCAAAAAGCCAGAGTTTTGTCCGACAATTCCGCCAAAATAGAAGCCGTTTGTCGACGGATCGCTGTCGAATGTGACAAACAGTCTTGCTCCGTCTGCCATTTCGATTTGTGCGTTGGAGATCGTGCCGTTGTTGACGCCTGCAATCACCCCTATCTCTGCCGAAGTTGAAGAGGACGAGTTGAAGGTGACGCTGCTTGTTGTTGCACTGCCGATGCGAACCTTGATGTTTTTGATGAAGGTGCTTGCGCTCACCGTTCCGAAAAGCCCCGCTGCGCTGTCTGAGCCGAGCTGATAGACTGGGCTGTCGAAGATGATGTAGTGATTGTTGCCGTCAAAGGAAGCGACTGCCGTGTTCAATGGTTGGAAGTCCTCGCTTGGTACCACAATGTCGTTGAGCAAGATGTAGTGCCCGCCTGCCGTCATGTTTGCAAACTCTTCATAGGTTGTGACAGGGTTTGGGCTCTCTTCTGAGCCGCGCAGGAACGAGTAGACATCAAAGGTGGTGTCCAGGTTGGTGTAGCCGTTTGGATTACCTTCTGCGACGCGGTTTGTCCAAACATATCTGCCACGTTCGATAGCATATTGACCAGAATAGGTGAAGAAATAGTGCCTGCTCTCAGGGTTGTGCGCGATGAAAGTGGAAAAGCTGAGTCCACTTGTTGAGAGATACGGCGTGGTGATCGAAGAGTTTGTGCTCAAACGTGAAGAGGTTGCAGATGCCGTTGTCAGCGGAACAGGATGAATTTGAACGCCCTCCGCCGTGTTGGAGTTAAGGTCGGTGTAGAACGTCCAAGTGCCGTTGTTTTTGAGGCTTTCAAGGAAAACGTTGATGTTTGTGAGCACCGACTGATTTGCCGGATTGTATTCAATCATGTCGTCAAAGTTGAGTTCAAGCTGCGTTCTTTCCCCCACTGCCGAAGTGATGACGCCATTGTTCATGCCTGCGATGATATCTTGATTTTGCCCTGGCAGATAGTTTATCACATACTCGAGCATGGTCAGGTCAAGGCTGCTTGTTGCGTTGATAATTTCGCCAAACTCGTTTTCTCGAGAGGCTGAAACTGTCAGTGTGAAGTTTTTGCCGCCGTTTGCTGCGTAATCCGAAATTTCGCTGTTTGTCATGACGAGATAGTAACCATCCTCGCGCTGCTCGATCATGCCGATAGCAGGATCCGAGGAAACCACCTGCAAAGTCGAGCTGTCATAGCCGTCGTTGGTGACAGCCAGCCTGTATTCAACGCCGCGCGCCACCTGAGTTTTGTAAGGATAGCCGTCGATATGGATCGACACAGACTCCTCGCGGAAGAGCGTGTAGTCATATGTCACCGAATAGTTTTGCGGCTGCTGCTCGGCGGTGATTGTGATCGCAACCGGCGTGCCGTCGATGACTGCGTTGTTTGAGAAGGTGTAGCGAATGTAGATCTGGCCGTTGAAAGAGCCTGCGTTTTCGAGCGCCGCGCGAGAGATCCTGATGCCTCGCTCTGCAACGGAGAATGAAATTTCTTCAAACTCAATTTTGCCTCCCTCATCTATCGACAAAGTGCCTGCGATGAAGTCTGCCTCGGCTGCGCCCTCTCCGCTGTTTATTTCAGCGTTTTGGATGAGTATGCTGTCAAAATCTCCGTCGACTGGCGAAATTGAAACAGACAACAGCCCTGTCACGCCTGGTATCACATTTTCTGACTCCTGCGAAAGGTCGCTGAGCCGTGGATAGTTGGTCGCAACGATCACGTCGACGGATTCGCGCCTCAGGTTCATCGGAATCTCTTTTTTGATCTCGTCGCCGTTGGAGTTTGCGTAATAAACGACTGTGTAGTTTGTGTAGATGTCAAACGCATAGCGATTTGCAAACGCTGGCGAGTCGCGGTCGACAGTTATTGAAACATTGTAAATTAAATCTGAGTCTGAGTCTGACGCTGTTATATTGAAAAGGTGGCGATCTGCGATGCCAAGATCTTCGGCTTGATCGTCTTGTGTTTTGATAGATGTTGTCCCTTCTTCACTTGTTATCGTTGCACCAGTGTCATAACTGTCAATCAGCTGGTTTTGATCGTTGTAAATTTCAACGACAAGCGTGTCGGACGAGTAGTCAGAGACGATTTCAACCTGATCATTTATCTCATTTGAGGAGTTGAGCGAATAGGAATCAAAGTTGGAAAGGATATCGCTTGAGCCCTCGCTATAATTTAGCTTTATGCGGTCAAGAGTTGTGACAGGAAGCTTGTAGGTCGCTCCCTCAACCCCTGCCGATATGTTTGCAGAAAGGCTGATCTCATCGGTCGCGTTTTCAGGAAGATTTACACTCGGCTTTTTTGTGAAGCGCACGCCCTGGTTTGTGACCGCATAGTTGCCGTATTTGAGACCATCACTTCCAGCAGTGCCAAATCCTATATCCAGCGCGAAGTCTGTTGACGGAGCAAGTTGGATCACCCAGCTGCCAAGCGAAACTTCGCCGGTTGAGGTGATGTTGAAACGCGTGTCGGTGTCAAGGCCGTAAGCTAGTGAACCGCTGCCGCCAAAAGTGTTGCGATCCAGCGAATATATCGGCGCAACATCCACATTGACGCCGCGTTGTGAAAAGACGTTGAGTCTGGTTGAGCCGCCAAGCACCATGTTGCCAACTTTAAAGAGCCCAGCCTCTAAGCCCGCTTGGTAGGCGTGATAGTTAAAGTAATTGATGACGTTGAGATAGATGACCTGCCTTTGGTTTTGGTTCAAAAGGTTTGAAACTTCGATTTCCGCAACGCCGACGCCTTTGATGTAGATCTCGCCGTCCGCCGAGATTTCGATGTTTGGGCTGTTTGAAGTCAGCACAACGCTGTCGCCTGTTATGCTGAGCGGATATAGAGCGTCATCTGGACTAAGGCGATTAAGTGTGTCGAGCTGAGTTTGCGCTGCCGACAAGTTGCCGGTGATGAATTGCTCGCCAGAATAATATCCAGCAGCTTCAAAATAGAAGGCAAAATAGACTATGTTGTCGCAAATACATGTTAAGCCTCCTGTGCAACCCTTCTTGTGCAGCTGTGCAAATGAAGAAGCTGCGTTGGCTGCAACAGAAAAGCTTGTCAGGCGCTTCGTGAAAGTTGCGCGATTGATGATGGTTGGGATGTCAGTGTCATCGACCACGATAAAGTCGCCATAAAACTGCGAAAGGTCAAGCTCGTTTATCACGATTGAGGTTGCGCCATCTGGAAGGTCATACAACTCTCTTGCGACATATGAGAATGCTGAATTTTCGCTGAGGTAATTTTCAGGAGTTACAGTTTCATTTACCAAACTTGTGCCAAGGAAAATTTTTTTGAAGTTTTCGTCAGCATATGACTCAGACAGATCGATGACAAAAGGACTGCCAAAACCACTATTGCTATACCAAATGCCCATGGAGGCGTTTTCGCTCAGGTGCTGTCCGTCGTCGACTGCTTCGACGGTTATCGGTTGTGGATTAGATCCACTGACAACTCCGACACTGCTTGTTTCCGAAAACTCAGAAACAATAAGGCCAATTGTTGTTCCTCGAACAAAGGTGCGCGTGGTTGAAGAGAGAAGCTTTCCGGCTCGCATATCGCCAACAAGTCCGCCTGCGCTTGCAGCCCAAACCTCACCGCCTGCGAGGATGTTTGAGATGTCGCCGCCTGTTGAAACCGCTGCAACAGCGCCTGTTGTGCCACGAAGATTGCCACTTTTAAAAGTGTTTTCGTCAAATAAGCTTTGGTTTGTTATGCGAATCAGCGCATAGACGGAATATGCCGCATAGCCATACTCTTCAGCATTGTGGCCTGTGATGTTGCCGCTGTTTGTGCCAGCTATACCGCCGGCGTTGACGGAAGCGGTTGTTTGAATATCCAAAAAGCCCTCAAAAAGCACATTCGGATTTGTTATGCTGCCGCTGTTTGTGCCGACAAGGCCGCCTATGTTGGCGCCGCCTGCTGCTTGTATGCTTGACGCCGAAATGCGCACAGAAACATTTTCGAGTGTGGCGTTGCTTTCCCCTTCTTCGAGTGCGGCGTTGCTTTTCCCTGCAATCAGACCGATGTTGGCGCCAGCTAGTGCGCTCGCGATGTTAAAGCTGCCCTCAAAGGTGATGCCTACGATTCTTGCACCTGCGCCAAGCGCTGCGAACAAGCCATAATTTGCGTTGCTGCCGTTTGTGATGTTTATGCCTGTGATGCGTGCGTCATATTCGCCAACGATTGAGCCGGTGAATGGTAAATCGGAGCCGCCAGCGCCCAAACCTTTTCCAAGAGGAAGTTGATTTGCGATCGTTGAAACATCGATCGTGGTTGAAAGTTTGTAATGCGATGACATTGAAACGGCGTTGTCGCCGATTGCCAAGATGTCTTGCGCAGAATCAAGCACAAATGGGTTTTCTGCCGTGCCGTCTTGATATGCGACCTCAAAGCTCAAAATGCTGTTTTGATAGATTGGCAGAACAGATCCGCCGCTCATCCAAGAGTTTGGAATGATCTCCAGCCTGCCGGAATAGGTGCCGCCAGAGGTGTAGGAGAACACCGCTGAATTCAAGCGCACCGAAATGAGATAGATTCCTTTGCTTCTTTCGGTTATGTCGATGCCATCGCCTGGAGCGCCATCAGCAAGATCGATAATCAAACTTGGCAAATCGCCTGTGTTGTTTGAAATGTATCTGACCGTGATGTCGGTGTCAGTCGCCGTGAATGGGCTGACATAAACGCCAAAGTCAAAGCGCTGGTCTTGCTCTTGCGCGGAAAAGGTGATGGTGTTTTGACCAAAGTTTGAATATATTCTTTGAACATTGTCATAATTTGTGCCGTTGATTGTGACGGCAAAGTATCTTGCAGTGCCATACTGCCTGAGCGTTGCATAAAGTGTGATCGAAAATTCACCTGTGCGGTCGCGATTGATCGCAAAAGTTTTGGTTTCAGAATCAAAGGTGCCGTAATAGTCGGTGGCGCTTTCGCCTATCCTATATATATTGTTGAAAGAGTCTGCGTTGTAGGTTATCCTGTCCGCAGATTCCCAATCAGTGCCATTTTGCTTGAAGATTCCCACATTGTTTGCCACCGTCCAATAAATGTAGCTTGTTGAGTATTGCGTGTTCGTATACGCGTCGCTGATTGGATCATAAAAACCATATGCCACTTGCGGCAGAACCTGCTCAACAAAAGTCACCGTTTGCAGCGAGGTGTTTGTCACTGAGTTGCCAACAAAAAGGTCGATTGTGGTGCTGGTTGAGTTTGTTTGCGTGTTTGTCATGTTAAACGAGCTGACAGGCACAAACGAGACGAGCTCAATGAGGGCTGTTTTTTCAGAATTTGGTATGCGGCGGAAACCCTGAACAGAGACGCCGTTGATCGTGAAGGTGACATTTGCCGCACCGTAGGAGTTTGCCGCGATCGTGTAGGTTGAGTCGCTGCCTGAGATTGAAGTCAAGGTCGGATTAGAAGATGTGTAAGTTATGTTTGTGAAAGGAGTGTCCGCCAGGTTTGACATAAAGCTGACAACCGCACGACTGTTGTAGCTTGCGCCGTCGTTTTGCAAAATAATGCGCATTGCAGCGTCATAGTCAGCTCTTTCAACGCTTTCAAACGATTGCACGCCCTGGCTGGTTGAATCGAGCGCGATCGAGAGGTCGTCAAAAGTGTCGATCACGCGGAAGGTCACGCGCTTTGCAACTCCGTTGTCAAGCGTGACAGAATAGGTTGCGGTGCCAACGCTCCTTGGCGTGAGTTGCAGCAAAACTGGATATCTTCCGTCAATTGCAGTTCCTTCCCCAACAAAACTCACTCCAAGCGCAGCGGCGTCGCCTTCGATGAAGCGCAGTGTGACATTTTCAAACGGCTGATCCGCCCGCAAAAATGAAAAAGTTTTCGTGCCTGCCGTGCTTGACAAAAACACACCTGAGTTTTGGTTTGTTGATTGATGTTCAAAGATTGAATCAGCGAATTCTAGCTCCGTCGCGCCAGCAGAAATTGTGTAGTTTGCGGTGTAGGAAATTTCGGTTTCTAAATAATCACTGACGACGGTGAAGGTGATCTCTCTGTTGGACACAATCTCTGAATTTGCAGCGCCGCGCAGCAGAACTGGCTGAGAGATATCCTCTTTTGAAATGGTTGCGCCGTTTTCGAGCGCCACACCCATATGTGTGAGCTGAACTTGGGTTTGATCAAACGACACTTGAACGCCGGTGTAATCCGAATTTGGCTCGTAGACATTGAGGTAAAGCTGCTCGTATCCTGCGGCGCCGTAATAATAGTTGTAGAGATTGTAGGTTGGCTTTGAGGTGCTCGAGTCTGTCAGTCCGTTGACAGTCAGATTGATTGGAGCGACATTCAAATCGACTGTGATCGTTTTGGTTTGGCTGACTGAGGCGTCTCCGCCCTCAAAGCTTTGGCCGTCGACCAAATAATAGGCGGAAATCGTCAGGCTGGTCTCTTGCGACACCATGGTTGAACTTGTAAGAACGAGGTCAAAACTTATGGTGTTTTCGTTAGCCCGTTCATTTTGTTTTTCCACCGACAAAACTGCCGAGTTTTCAACCTGATAGCTGACCGCTATGTAAGAATTTTCAAGAGAAGCAGAAAGCGACGGATTTATCGCGCTATACGGCACTGTGACAGTGAGAGTTTTTTGGTAATCGCTCTCGTCTTGGCCGTTGACAACAAGGCTAACGATGTCGGCGCCTGTCACTTTAAGAGCGTTTTCTGCCATGCCCTGCAAAGCACAGAACGAAAATGACACTGCAATCGTGCGCTGCTCTCTCACGCCGTCAACATATTCATAAAAGTTGTATCTTGCAAACGCCGAAAAGCTTTGCCCGTCGTAGGCCATGCTAGTCGCTTCAATTTCGGTGTTTTCTTCTCCGTTTTCATAGAAAAAGTGCAGAGTGCCGCTCTCGTCCATGCTCACGGTGGAAAACCTGTTGTGGTCTCCGATATCTTCCACCCTGCTAGCAAAGTGGAAAGTCAGGTCCTTTTCGGTTGAGTTGTCTTCAAAATCGAACATGCCGCTGTTTGGCGCGAAATCTTGATTTTGACTGACATACAACGACAAGTCGCTTTTGAGCGAAACCGACGAGGAATATTGCAACACCTCAATTTGAACGCTGCAAGTTTTTGAGCCCTCGTTGGTCATGGCAACAAGCGTGGTCGAACCGCCGCTCAGCCCAGTGAGTTGAACGGTGGTTGTTGCGCCTTCCTGCGAAAGCACGCGCAGAGCGACATGCTCGCTGCTGGAGGTTGCCGAAGTTGAATCGACGAGCGAAAAACTCAGGCTGCCGTCGATCGAATCTTGATAGTTGCCGATTGTGAAAGTGAGGTTTTCGGTCTCACCACGATAGAGCGAAACTGAGGTTTGGCTGGCAGAGAGAGTCAAGCTGCTCGCTGCTGGTTCGCCGCAAGCGGCAAAAAAGAGGCCTGAGAGCAGAAAAACCACTCCCAAGCAAAGCGCCGATGCTATTTTTTTGAAATTTCTCCTTAGTTTGCTCATTTGCCCCTTTTATTCGTTCGATCCTTGGAAGATCGACCTGATATAATCGGTTGCCACAACCTGAATCATCGTTCTGCTCGTCGGACCTGTGATAAGGAAAGCCTGACCAAGCGTTGCGGTGACGATTGCGTTTTGTTCTTCTTCGTTTATGCCGCCCGATTTTTTGTAAAGATCGACAAGGTCGTTGATGTCGTTCGGTGCGAGCGAGAAGATGAGAGAATATTGACAAGCGTTGATAACCGCCGTCGACTGGCGTTTGATCTCTTCCGAGCCCACAAAGTCGGCGAGGTTTTGGGTGATGATGATCTGCATCCCCCAGTATTTTCTGATACGCTTTGCCATTTGCGCCATGAAGTCAAGCGCGATTGGAAAGTTTGGATTGATGAAAAGGTGCGCCTCATCCACCGCCACAACGATCTTGCGGTTGTTGGCTCTGTCGCCTTTGTGGTATTTGGCGTTGAAATCCTTGTTATTGATGATCTCATTGTTCAGATATCTGAACACGAGCAACATCTGTGCGTTGGTCAAAAGCGGGTTGTTGTTGGCAAAAAGCGACTGAAAGTTGAAGCAGACAAAGTTTTCGTTGGTTTCAATTGAGGTTGGGCCATTCCAAAGTTTGGAGTTTCTGCCGCCCGAAGCGAACTTTTTGATGTAGGCTTCAATCGTCATCAAGTTGCGAAGCGTAAAGTCATCCTTTGCAGTTTTGATGCGTTTGAGCACAAGGCCATAAAGGTCGTCAAAGATAGGATAATCTTCCGGCTTTTTGTCGCCAAGATATGTGTTTTCATCGATGCCTTTGAGTTTGTAGGTGTCGACGATGAGCGAGTTCAAAAGCTCGAACGCGTCGGAGCTTATGCCCTCCAAGATGTTTCTGAAAAAGCTCTCCAAAAATTGCAAGTGCTGCGAATAGGAATCGTTGATGCGAACTTCCCTTTTCTTTTTCCTTTTCGGTTTGAAGGTGACTGGGTCGATTTCGCCCTCCTCCTCATCGTCATCGGCAAGCTCGTCTTCGGCTTCGTCCAGCGACGCGATGATGTGGAACGGATTGATGATCCCGTAGAGCGAGGAGCCGACGTCTATGTATTTTCCGCCAAGCGACTCGGTCAAAAAGGCATACTCTTTTTCAGGGTCAATGATGAAGATTTTGCAGTTGTCTGCTGCAAGGTTTGCAAGCAGAGTTTTGGCTGCATAGGATTTTCCGGAACCCGACTTTCCTATCACCATCATGTTGGAATTGACGCGCACGCTGTCGCGGGCGAAGAAATCGATGAACACAGGATATTCGTTGTCGCCAAGATAGATGCCGTTTTCATCCTGCATCGCACTTGAAATAAACGGGAAGACAGCCGCAAGAGTTGAGGTTGGAATTCCGCGTTTAAAGCCCTTGACGTTGTCGCGCTGTGATATGTTGCTGCTGATGAAGGCGTCTTGCTGGCGCGCGAACATCTCGCTGAATTTGAAGCCGCTCTGTTTGAGCATGGCTTTGACATCTCGCTTTGCAGCATCTTCACAGGTGATGAAGGTGTTGACATCATAAAGCTGCTGGTTGTTGTTTTTGAGGTTGACAAGCAGGTCGCGCAAAGTGTCGACGTGGGTTTGCAGCTCGATTTGGCTGGACGAACGGCCAGTTCGATAGAGCTTGCTTTCCATATCCATGATCGCCTTGTCGATCGAGCGCTCCGACACCGATTTTGGCACCTGAGCAAATTTCATGACAACTTTGGTGCGGTCGAGCAAAAAGATGTCTGCGCCCCACGAATTGCCAACATTGAGCGGATAGTCTGTGATCGCGTAGGTTCTGAACGCATTGCCGTCGATGACATATTTTGCCGCCTTAAACTTTATCTCTTTTGGGCGCGCCCAATCGGCGTAATCGGCAAGAGGTATGCTTTCAAGCTCTCTTTGGTCGAACTCTCTGCCATAGTTGGCTTTGAGGAAGACCGTCAGCTCCTGCCCATACAACCTCTTCGCGCTCATTGGAGCGAGCGAGGAAGCGAGCGAGTTGATCATGCCGTTTACGGTGTTTTCCAAAAGCTCCAAATCTTTGTCATAGACGATGACATAAAAGTGATCTTTGTAGACCTTGTCCTTTCGGTTGAGGTTTTCCATGAATGAAACCCTCTCCTCAAAGATAGGCGAACGAACATCGACCTCTTTTTCAGACACCTGCCCCTCATATTGCATTTCAAGCAAAAGCTCATATTTTTTGTTTTCTGCGTATATGTAGTTATCCAAAATCATGGCGAGGTTGAGCTTGATGATCGAGCAGGTTTGATCTGGTGTCAGCCTTCGAAGAGCGTTTGCAAAACTTTCGATAACGTTGTCTTGCGTGTATTCTGTCAAAAGGCCAAAGAGCACAGGTTTGATTTCGATGACCTGGCCATAGTAAGAGCCGAAGTTGATGAACCTGTCTTGATAGATGCTTTCAAACGGAATAATCTCCTTTATGTCGCCCTTTTTGTTTTTGCCTGGGTTTGCCGAAAACTTTTTCTTTTGCGCCATAAACCGAAACAGGTGCGCACAAGTGACATAAAGCCTTTCATCGTCTGCCACCTTGATGAAGGTTGCGATATAAAAAATTGTGAAAACTCCCGCGATCCAATAGTGGCCCGGAAAGTTTGAGGCGAAAAGTATAATCGCGATAGCGCCGCCAATGACCATCAAAATCAGGTCCAATCCTGTGATGCCACGAATGAATTCAAGTTTGACCTTGGTCTTGCGTGGAATAATCCTTTGCATAGCTTTCTCCTTACAAAAATATCTTACTACAAATTGGTCGAAAAATACAAACGATTTAACGAGGAAATAATAATTTTTAAAATATTATTATTTTAAATAATTTTTGTCTTTATTTTAAAAAAAAAACAAAATTTTTTTTGACTAAAAAACATTATAAAAAAAGCCGAATTTTGATAATTTAACAAAAATTGGCTTTATTTTTTTATTTTTTTTGATTTTTTGCTAATTTTATTTGCAATTATAAAAAAGAATGTTGAGTTTGTTGTGTTTTTTTGCTTCATTTAATTTTTTTTGAGTGATGACTTCATGCTCTTTTATTATGAGCTCATTGTTGAGGCCGAGTATGTCACGCGTGGCAATTTTGCCGATGAGCGACCTGCCCTGAGCGCTCACGCGATATGGCACAGCTGCGCTTGGCGTGGCGGTGATTTGAACAAGCCTCTCAGGCTGCAAGCTTGCATTTTGAAAGTCGAAAGGCTTGCGACTTGGCTTTTTGCCAAACAAAAATATTGCGCTGTCACTGCTGACAGAGATGTTTTTGGGCAAAAAACAGAGTTTTTCGGTGCAAATTGCCACCACTTTGCTGCTTTTTAGATAAACATCTTTAACTCTGCCCAAACTGCACGCATCTTTGTCAAAAACGATCTTGCCAATTGGGCTTGAAAAATGCTGAGCTTCGATAAAAGTCGGCTCGCTTTTTAAAAAAACAGCGTCCCTTCCCACCGTCACATCGCTGACATCGATCCTGGCTTCAACCTCGCTTTCTTCATCTACGACGATTATGCCAGAAAGCTTTTTAAAGTCGCTGGATAGCTCCACCCCCAGCACATATCCAAACTTTTGCGCGGTCGCGGCAACAAAAGCTGGTTTTGAAATTAAATCTGATAATTTTTTCATATCACAATTTATCGTTTTTTCAAAAATATTATGATAATTTCAAAAAAATAGTCAAAAAACGCCAAAAAAACTCATTTTTTTGCATTTTTTTAGCAATTTTTTAATTTATTTTTTTAATTTTATTTTCTTGACAAAGCTTTCAAAAATGATTAAAATATCTGTTATGAAAAAAATAACCAAAAACATGACAATTGAAAAAGTTTTAAAAATCGACCAAGGTCTCGCTGACATCTTGATGGGCTTTGGCATGCATTGCATTTATTGCCCGATGAGTTTGATGGAAACTTTGGAAGAGGCGGCCGCGGTGCATGAAATCGACTGCGACTTTTTGGTGCAAAAACTCAACGAACACTTGCAAAACAAAAACGCCAAATGATTGGCGTTTTTTTTGTTTGCCGTCACAAGTTCCGCCGTCAAGTTTTTATCAAAAATTCCGGCAAGCAGCTAGGCGTTTGCAAAAAGCTGAGGTCAATTTAATCGTAATTTTGTTTGCAAGCAAAATCAAATTTTCAGCATCTCTGCCATTTTTTGTTTGAGCGCGTCTAGCCCCTCTTTGGTTTTGGCAGAAACATAGATTTCGTTTTCAGCCAATTTTTTTCGCGTTTGCAAAAGGTCGCATTTGTTGTAGACGACGAGGCGGTTGCGAGTTGCTCCGATGTCGTCGAGGACTTTGTTTGTCACGCGCATGGATTCTTGAAAATAGTTTTCACTTCCGTCTTTCGAAGTTGCCGTTGGGTCGACAATGTGCAGCACAAGGTCCGACTCTCTTGCCTCATCCAGCGTTGAAGCGAAAGAATCGACAAGCTCATGCGGAAGCTCTGAAATAAAGCCCACGGTGTCGGTGATGACGATGTTTTCGCCATTTAAAAAGAGCTTGCGGCTCGTCGTGTCTAGCGTTGCAAAATATTTGTTTTCAACATAAACATTCTCTTTTGTCAGCGCGTTTAGCAGCGAGCTTTTGCCTGCGTTGGTGTAGCCGACAAGCGCCACGCGTTTGACGCCGCTTTTTTCGCGCTCTCTCCTGCCGACCTGCCTTTGACTTTTGATCTTTTCGATCTCCTTTTTGAGCAGATCAATCTCACGCTCCAATCTGCGCCTGTCGAGCTCAAGTTTGGTCTCGCCCGGGCCGCGCATTCCAACACCAGCGCCGCCATACTTGTTGCTGGTTTCTCGAACTTGACGGAGCTTTGGCAAAAGATATCTGTTTTGCGCAAGCTTGACCTGCAATTTGGCTTCGTTTGTTTTGGCGTGAAGCGCAAAGATATCCAAAATCAGCCCCACTCGATCGAGAACACGCGTCGAAAAGGCCTCGGAGAGATTGGAGATCTGTGAGCCTGTCAGCTGATAGTCGACTATCACGACATCGACAGAGCGCTCTTGCAGAAACTGCTGAATTTCTGCAACTTTTCCGCTGCCGATGACCGTTGCCTTGTTGAAATCTTTGATGTTTTGTGAAAACGCACCGACAACCTCAATACCAGTGGATTCGGCGAGCCTTGTCACTTCGTCGAGCTTGCGATTTTTGCTTTCACTGCTTTTTGTGACGACAACCACGACGATCGCTTTTTGAGTTTCTTTTGCTGTCGAGTGCATTTTTCACCTCCTTTTTAGGAGATTATATCATGTTTTGCTCGCCGTTTGCAAGAATTTGACCGTTTCTCGCCGAAATTATCACATTCGTCATCTCGCCCTCAACCGAGTATATTGAAAACAACCAAAACACCTGACTAAACCCACCCGAAATGCTGTCGAGGAGTTTGAGATAGCACTCCGCCAAAAATTCATCACCGTTTCTGAGCGAGGTGATCTTTTCATCGAGATGCTGCGTGGCTATCTGCAATGCTTGCTCGGCGCTCACACCAAAATCTTTGGAGGCGCACACAAGCTCGGCCTGCTCACCAAGATATGAAACCACGATCTCTTCATCGCCCGAAAGCTTGGTCTGCAAGTCAGCAACATGCGTGCCGGTGCGAAAATTGTATTCAAGCAGCACCTGGCTTGGCTCGCCGTTTATTGTCACCTGCAAATATTCGCTGTCGGTGCCGTCAAGCCGCGCCACAACGAGCGCAAAATCAAATTTGACCATGCTTTTGCCGTCATATGCATACGGCTCCTCTCTGCTGCCAGAGACCACCGACATGGGCAGATTTTGATTGTTGGAAAAAAAGTATACCTCGCCATATTCGGACATATTTTCTTTGACTAGCGTGAGGTTATCCTTGCTCTGCGAGCATCCTGCCATGGGCAGCATAAACAAACACAAAGCGGCGAAAAGAGCGATTTTTTTCATAATTTGCCTCCCAAATCTAAAATATGTTTGAGAATTTGCGAAAATATGATATAATTTGTCATATGAAAGATTTGATGTTTTATTACAAAAAAAGCATGCGCAAAAATTTTGCACTCGGCGCTTTCAACTTTTCTAGCCTTGAAGTTTTGAAGGCGATTGCAAGCGCAGCCGAAAAAACGAGCAGCCCTGCGATCATAGCAGTTTCAGAAAGCGCGCTTGAATATATGGGCGAAAATTTTGTGATGGCAAACGCGAAACTTGTCAAGGAGTCGTGCAAAGCTCCCCTGTTTTTGCACCTCGATCACGGAAAATCCTTTGAAATTTGCAAAAAGGCTGTCGACCTTGGCTTCGACTCGGTGATGATCGATGCAAGCGCCCTGCCGTTTGAGGAAAATGTGGCGCTGACGAAAAAAGTGTGTGACTACGCTCATGAAAAAGGCGTTTTTGTTGAAGGCGAGCTTGGGCAGATTGCCGGCATAGAGGACAACACCTTTGCAAAAAACCACATTTTCACCGATCCTCAAAAAGCCAAGGAGTTTGTCAAAATGACCAAGGTTGACTCTCTTGCTGTTGCGATTGGCACAAGCCACGGCGCATACAAATATAAAGGCGAAAGCAGACTGCGCTTTGACATTTTGAGCGAAATTGAAAAAAAGCTGCCCCGCTTTCCACTGGTGCTGCATGGCGCGTCGTCTGTGAGTGAAAAGCTTGTCAAAATCATCAATGAAAATGGCGGAAAAATCGACGGAGCCAAAGGCGTCAGCGAAGAGCTTGCCAAAATGGCGGTTCAGATGCATAACATAGCAAAAATCAACATTGACACCGACCTGCGCATCGCCTTCACCGCAGGAGTGAGAAGCAGTTTGAAAGAAAGGCCAGAAAATTTTGACCAGCGCACTTACTGCCTAAACGGTCAAAAAATGGTCGAAGAAGTCGTTGTGCATAAGATCAAAAATCTGCTAAATAGCGAAAAAATGGCATAATTTGACAAAAAAAAGCAGCAATTTTGCTGCTTTTTTTGATTTGTTCTTTGTTTTATTAGTTTTTATTAAATTGACGATTGCAATTAGAAAACTGCAAAAGTTCTGTCAAGAGCTGAGGTCAATTCAACATGAAAAGTTTGTTGCGCATTTGCATCAGCAGTTTTGCAAGCAATAGCACATACTGCTCATCTTATCATAGCTTGAAGTGTTGCTTTGATATCATCTCTTGTCAATTTTGCTTGCGTTATAGCGTCATCAAGCTCACGCTGCGTTATGACTTTGTCTGGATCGATGCCGATCTTTTCGATTTCTTTAAGCGCCTGCCCAGCACAAGCCAAAATTTCTAGCTTAACGTTTCCTTTGATATTTGCCGCCATGACAGAGCCAGGATTTTTTATAAATTCATACACAGCTTTGTAGTCTTCCTTGCGTTGAGCGTTTTCGGTTTTAAACTTATCTGGAGCGATGTCATGATATATCCCCATAGGAATGCTGGTGCAGCCTTCTGGACGCTTTTTCTTAGCTTCAAGTTCAATATTGCATATTTCATCAAGATCGTTTATGAGCTTATATCTTGGGCGCTTTTTGTTCACTTCTCTTTTTGATTTGCTCCTCAAAATTCTGCCCACAGTGTTAAGAAACTTTTTCGTAATGTCGAATCTGTTGTATCTGTGCTCGAAAAACTTGAAGTTGTCTTCAAAATCCTGCGCTTTGTCAGCTTTTTCAAACAAAGCTTTCGCGTCATCATACGCTTTTCGCTCGACTCTTGCATATGCTTTATTGTCCAATTCATCCAGACATTGCAGAAGTGGAACTGTGAATATCTGCTCCATAGTTTTTCGGTTTTCGTCACTTATTTTTGCCTTTTCGCTCGCGTATGAAAGCAATATCAGGTTGGAGAAAATAGCAGATGCAGCTTCTTCAAAGTTGTTGATTGCTTTGGATTTGGTGGTTTTTGCAATCTCTCTGTCAAAAAACTCGAAAGCTGAAAGAATTTTGTCTTCGTCGTTTGACTCCAGTCTTTTGAACGCCTCTTGGAAATCTCCATCTTTTATCAGGTCTTTGTCTTCGACATAAACCTCGCTCACCACGCCGTTTTCGTCTAGCACTCTCCACAGATAGTTGGAGCCCTCTTTTGCCCATTTAATTGGAAGATCTTGAAATTTGTTTATCTTTTGGTCGAGCAGGCGATAGACTTGCGTGTCGTGATAAAACTGTTGGATGTCAGGATATTTTTCAAGCGGTTTGGAGCTAAGTTTGTTGTGCGCTTCGATCATGTTGTTGAGCTCTTGAATTCGCTCGTTTGCAAGCTCAAACGCCATCTGCCTCACCGTTTCGTTGTCTTCATCCGACAAATTTGGCATGCTGTCATACAAAAATGGGAGCATCTTTTCGGCAAACTCCGAAGGCACATCGTTGCCGTCTTTTAAGTCGGCTTGCTCAGTGACCGCCTGTATAAGCAATATCGAAGCAAGCTGAACAGCAGGTTCGATCAAATCGCCGTCGTTATACATTGCAGCAGCCTTATCCTCTAGTGTTTGAAGATTTGACGCAAAAATTGCAGCTGTGACATCTTTGATATCAAACTTTTTGTTTTTTAAAAGACTTGCGCTGGTAAAATGAAGCCGTTTGTTTGCCCAATCGATGACTACTTCTCCGTTTTCACTCATCAGTTGAAGCAGCTTGGCGTCAGTTTGATCGCAGCTGCTCTTAATTTTCCAATAGTCGTCATTTCCAACAAACGCGCTGAAAGATTTGTAGCCACCATCTTTCTTGGCTTTGACGCCTTCGATCATTTTGAGTTTTTCTTGAATGTCACCAGGAAAAATTCCTGCTGTTGCAAGCTGCCAAAAATCTTTTTTGATTTTGTCGAGCTTTCTAAACTCAAATTGCACATCAAATTTGCCGTCGCTGCCAACAGTTGTTTTTAAAGTTGTGTCTGACAAAGCTGAGAGCGCGTCCTGACAGAAGTCTCTCTTTTTGCCTTTGTAAGCATTGGCGCATAGCGTTGACAACGCCTTGTTTTTAAGCGAAGTCAAAGACAAGGCAGCATACCTGCCAGTTGGCACGCGCTTTAAAAGCGGCTGCGTTTTGCCTTTTGGCTCTAAACCTGCAAAGTGGTCATAGATCATCTCAGATATTGAATCGCTCATTTCCCTCTCCTTTTGAAGCAAAATTCACTTATATCATATTATATCATGTTTTGAAGAGAAATTCAATACCCTATTTTTTATTATTTTAAGGTGACAAGAGCTTGGCGAGTTTCGCCGTTTCGAATGTATTCAACAAGCACCGCCTCACCGTGATCGGAACTGAGAACAGCTTTTTTGAGATCCAAAAGATTGACTATCTCTCTGCCCGCCACGCGAACGATCAAGTCGCCTTTGCTGATGCCTGCATCCGATGCTGGAGAGTCGGTCGAGACGACATACACTCCGTTTGATGAAAGCGTTTCGCCATACGCGAGCGCTATGTCACTGTCAAAGCCGAACACTCCGAGATATGCCGAGGTGAAGTTTGGATTTTGCGCGAGCTTTTCGACCGCGATTTTTCCTATTTCAATAGGCACGGCAAAGCCCAAGCCCTCGCCCTCTGTGGCTTTGAGCGTGTTGATGCCAACCACTTGGCCAGCGGCGTTTATCAGCGGTCCTCCCGAATTGCCTGGGTTGATCGCTGCGTCATGTTGGATGAGTGACTGCATAAAGCTGGTTTGCCCAGAGAAACTTTGGCTTTCAAGCGTGCGGTTGAGCGCACTGACTATGCCATGTGTGATTGTGTGTTTAAACTCAAGTGTCAGTGGCGTGCCGAGTGCATACACCGGCTCGCCGATCGACACTTCTGTCGTGTTCGTGTCGAGATAAGGGATCTGTCTGTCTGCCTGCAAAACCGCCACATCAAGCCCAGCATCCGTCCAAAGCAGTTTGGCGCTGCCAGTCGTTTTGTCGGCATAGTAAAGGGTTATCACTCCGCCGCCCTCGACGACATGGTTGTTCGTGAGAATGAGCCCGTCGCCGCTTATGGCAAAACCGCTCCCGATCGAATAGCTGTCAGGATAATCGACCGAAATCCCCACAACCGCAGCTCTGGCGTCGGCAAGCATTTGCCCTGCGTCTGCACTGGTGGCGGTCGAGAGCATCCTGACGCTCATGTCGACGCTTTCATCTGCCGTCTGCTCTCCGCACCCTGTAATGCCGCAAAGCACCGCAACAGCGATCATTGAAAAAGCAAAAACTCGTTTCATTTCCCCTCCCAAATCTGAGGGTCAGCGAGTTTTTTAAAGCCTGAACATCGTTCCTGGCTGAGTGGTGGCAACGTCGATCTTGACATGCACGCCTTCGATTATGCCATACTCTTTTAAAAATTCGGATATGTAGGTGTAGGCTAGCGTTGGCGTGTTGTTTTCCTGGCTCAAATGCGAAAGCACCACCTGTCGCGTTCCCGTTGCAACGAGCGCTCGGATCATATGCGCCGCCTCGCGATTCGATATATGGCCGTGGCCACCAGAAATTCTGCGTTTCAGCGCTGGCGGATATTTCAAGTTCGCTGCCAGCATATCCTGGTCATAGTTGGCTTCAAGATAAACAAGCTGACTTCCTCGAACACTTTCAAGTATTCTTTCGTTAGTGTGCCCAATATCCGTCAAAATACTTATCTTGCCGTCATTATTTTCAAAAACATATCCAAAGCATGGCACGTCGTGTGGCAGAGGCACCGCTTTGACATTGATGTCGCGCAGCCTAAATCCGTCGGTTTCATAAAACCTGCGGTTTTTGGAGGGTGTTTTTTTAAATTTGTAGTTCATGTTTTCCCAAACATCTCTGTGCGCAAAAACCGGAATGTCATGCTTATACGAAAAAGCATCGACGCCTTTTGTGTGGTCGTTGTGCTCATGCGTGACCAAAATGACATCGATTTGCGACGGTTCTACGCCAATCAGCGCAAGCCGCTTTTCCGCCTCATTGCAGCAAAGACCTATGTCAATCAAAACTTTGACATTTTCACTTTCTAAATAAGTCATATTTCCATCGCTGCCCGAGGATAAGTTAATTATACGCATAGCAGCATTTTAGCACTTTTGTCGCAAAAAAGCAAGCGGCGCGGCAGGGTCTTTTCGCGTTTGCGCGAAAAGACCAGCGCTGCCTTGAAAAGGCAGCGCGAGGTGCTGCTTTGCAGCGCCTCTGCCGCGCCCCAGAGTTATTTGAGCAACTTTTTCAAAAATGCACCAGTGAAGGAGTTTTTGTTTTTTGCAACCTCTTCGGGAGTTCCCTCCGCCACGAGCGTTCCGCCACCGTCGCCGCCCTCAGGACCGAGGTCGATGATATAGTCGGCGCACTTTATGACATCGAGGTTGTGTTCGATCACAACAACGCTGTTGCCATTGCCGACAAGCCTGTTGAGAATGGCGACGAGCTTTTTGACGTCATACATATGCAGCCCTGTCGTCGGCTCGTCGAGGATATAGAAGGTTTTGCCTGTTTCGCGTTTGGAAAGTTCGGTTGCAAGCTTGACTCTTTGAGCCTCTCCACCTGAGAGCGTCGTTGCAGGCTGTCCGAGTTTGATATAAGAAAGGCCTACATCAAACAGCGCCTGCAACTTGTTTTTGATGCTTGGAATGTTTTCGAAAAATTCCAGTGCCTCTTCAACCGTCATATCAAGCACATCGGTGATAGTTTTGCCCTTGTATTTGACCTCCAGCGTTTCGCGGTTATAGCGTTTGCCCTTGCAGACCTCGCACGGCACATTGATATCTGGCAGGAAATACATTTCTATCTCTTTAACGCCGGCTCCATCGCAGGCCTCGCAACGACCGCCCCTGACGTTAAACGAAAATCTGCTCGCCGAAAATCCGCGCTCTTTGGCGTCCTTTGTGGCAGCAAAAAGCTCACGAATTGGTGTGAACAGTCCGGTGTAGGTCGCAGGATTGCTGCGCGGCGTTCTTCCAATCGGCGCTTGGTCGATGCAGATGATCTTGTCAAGCTGCTGTTCGCCCTCTATGCGCTCAAATTTGCCTTGTTCGGCTCTGCTGCCATTGAGTTTTGCTGCGAGATATGGATAGACGACCTCGTTTACCAAGCTCGACTTGCCGCTGCCAGAAACACCGGTGACGACGCACATAACCCCAAGAGGAATGTTTACATTCAGCTTTTTGAGGTTGTTTTCAGCCGCGCCGAAAACTTTTAAAAAGCCGGTTGGCTTGCGTCGCGCCTCAGGAACCTCTATCTTTTCCTCGCCGCGCAAAAATTTTGCTGTGACGGAGTTTGGGCTTTTGAGCACCTCTTCAAGAGGGCCGTTTGCCACAATCTCACCGCCATGCACGCCGGCATATGGACCGACATCGACGATCCAATCGGCCGCGCGCATAGTGTCTTCGTCGTGCTCGACAACAATGAGCGTGTTGCCAAGATCGCGCAGATTTTTTAGCGTTGCAAGCAAGCGGTCATTGTCTCTTTGGTGCAGTCCGATTGACGGCTCATCCAAAATATACAGCACGCCGACGAGCCCAGAGCCGATCTGGGTTGCCAGCCTGATGCGCTGCGCCTCGCCGCCCGAAAGCGTTTCAGCCGAGCGAGAGAGCGTCAAATAGCCTAGCCCAACATCAGACAAAAATTTGAGGCGGGCTTTTATCTCCTTTAATATGCTCTCAGCAATGCTTGCCTTTTCTTTTGAAAGTTTGAGGTTTTCAAAATATGGCAGCAGCTTGCTGACTGGCATATCGCAGACTTCGATGATGTCTTTTTTGTCTATTTTGACGGCGAGAGCCGATTCGTTCAGCCTTTTCCCATGGCACACCTTGCAGGTTTGATTTGTCAAAAACTTGCCTATCTCAAAACGAATAAACTCGCTTTTGCTTTCAGCTAGCCTGCGTTTTAAGTTTGGAATCAGCCCCTCAAAGGTCAAAACCTTGCTTCCGCGAAAGTGCTCCGCGGTTTTGTTGCGATACTCGTCTTCAAATAGGTCAAGTTTTTCGCCATTGTTGCCATATAAAAGGATGTTTATGTGCTTTTTTGGCAGATCTTTGACTGGAATTTGCAGATCGATGCCGTATTTTTTGGAAAGCGCGTCAAAATACCTTTTTGCCATGCTTTCTGGCTCATATCGCCAACCGGTCAGGTTGAAAGCGCCCTGACTGACGGATAGATGCGAATTTTTCAAGATCAGCCCCTCGTCGATATCAGCGATCTCGCCGAGCCCGGAGCAGTTTGGACAGGCTCCAAATGGCGCGTTGAAAGAAAATAGCCTTGGCGAAAGCTCTTCCAGCGTCCAGCCGCAAGTTGGGCAAGAGTAGTTTGTTGAAAACAGCTCCTCCTCGCCGTCAAAGTCGACGATCGCCAGCCCTTCGGCAAGTTTTAGGCAGGTTTCCAAACTTTCAGCAAGTCTGCTTTCGATACCCTCGCGTATGACAATTCGGTCGATGACGACCTTTATGTCATGTTTCAGGTTTTTGTCGAGCACGATCTCTTCGTCGAGCGTCCACATATTGCCATCGACGATGACTCGCACGTATCCGCTTTTTTTCAAACTTTCAAACAATTTGGCAAAGGCACCCTTTTGAGCGCGAACGACTGGCGCGAGCAGAGTGAGCTTTGTGCCCTCTGGATGCGACAAGACCGCGTCGACAATTTGATCGATGGTCTGGCGCGAGATCGCCTTGTGGCAGTGCGGACAATAGGTTGTGCCAACCCGCGCAAAAAGCAGCCTGAGATAGTCATATATCTCAGTCACTGTGCCAACTGTTGAGCGCGGATTGTGGTTGGTGGTTTTTTGGTCGATCGAGATCGACGGCGAAAGCCCCTCGATCGCTTCGACATCTGGCTTTTGCGCCTGACCCAAAAACATTCGCGCGTATGACGAGAGGCTTTCGATATATCGCCTCTGCCCCTCGGCATAGATCGTGCCAAACGCGAGCGAGGTTTTGCCTGAACCGCTCACACCGGTAAAGACGATCAGTTTGTCACGAGGGATCGTCAAATCGACATTTTTTAGGTTGTTTTCCTTTGCTCCGATTATTTTTATTTCTTTTTCCATGATTTAATTATACCACAAAATGATGTTTTTTTTAAACTTAAAGAGCTGTTTTAAAACGTGTTTTTATTGTTTTTTCCCAATTTCTTTTTTAAACTAAGTATTTTGTTTCTAAGTTCAATCGCCCTTTCAAAATCAAGCGAATTAGAAGCGAGTTTCATCATAGAGGTCAAACGCTCTATCTCCGCTGGGATATCCTTTTTCGCAATTTCGCCTTCTCCCACTTTTTTGGTTATTTCAAGAGTGTTTTTGATCTCTTTTTTGATGGTTTTCGGCACAATTCCATGCGCTTTATTGAACTTATCCTGAATTTCGCGTCGACGCGCGGTTTCGTCGATCGCCCTTTTCATAGAGTCGGTGATCTCGTCGGCATACATGATCGCCCTGCCGTTGGCGTTTCGAGCGACCCTGCCGACCGTTTGGATCAGCGCGCCCTCTGACCTCAAAAAGCCCTCTTTGTCGGCATCCAAAATCGCCACGAGCTCAACCTCCGGCATATCCAACCCCTCTCGCAGCAGGTTGATACCCACGAGAACATCAAACTCGCCACTGCGCAGACCGTTGATGATTTCAACGCGCTCCATGGTGTCAATTTCGGAGTGCAGATATTTGACTTTAAATTTGCGATCGCCGAGATATGTCGTCAAACTTTCAGCCATTTTTTTTGTCAGCGTGGTGACAAGCACACGATTGCCGCGCGAAACTGTCGCTTTGATCTCTGCCATGAGGTCATCGATCTGATTTTTTGACGGACGCACTTCGATCGTCGGGTCAAGCAGCCCCGTCGGCCTAAGCAGCTGTTCGACCACTTGGCCAGCCTTTTCAAGCTCATATTTTGCTGGCGTTGCCGAAACATACAGAGTCTGCCCCAGCCTCTGGTTGAATTCGTCAAATTTCAGCGGTCTGTTGTCACGCGCAGCTTCCAGCCTAAATCCGTAGTCGACGAGGCTGGCTTTTCGCGCTTTGTCACCGTTATACATCGCCCTGATCTGCGGCAAAGTCATATGGCTTTCGTCGATGATCGTCAAAAAGTCCTTTGGAAAATAATCAATCAAAGTGAAAGGCGGCTCGCCTGGCTGCCTGCCGTCAAAGTATCGCGAATAATTTTCGATGCCGCTGCAATAACCAAGCTCTTGCATCATTTCAAGATCATATGCAACTCTCTGACCGATGCGTTCTGCTTCCAGTGGCTTGCCCTCATCCTCAAACTTTTTTATCGCCTTTTCGCGGTCTGCCTTAATTTGCTCGATCGCACGTTGCAGGCGTTGCTGGCCAACCGCATAGTGCGTGGCAGGATAAATTGCCGCATAGGTTATTTCGTTGATAAGCGTGCCGGAAACAGGTTCAAATTCATATATTTTTTCGATTTCGTCGCCAAAAAATTGCACTCTGATCGCCATTTCTGACTGGTTTGCCGGAAAGATGTCGAGTGTGTCGCCTTTGGCGCGAAAGGTGGAGCGCTTGAAGTCGAGCTCATTGCGAGTGTATTGAATGTCGATGAGTTTGCGCATAACCTCCTCGCGACTGATCAGATCGCCCTTGCGAAGCGAGATGTGCAAGTTGTAATATTCCTCTGGGCTGCCGAGGCCATATATGCAGGAAACCGACGCCACCACGATCGTGTCGCGACGCTCTAAAAGCGACGAGGTTGCAGACGAACGAAGTTTGTCGATCTCTTCGTTTACCGCCATATCCTTTTCGATGTAGGTGTCGGTGCTGACGATGTAGGCTTCCGGCTGATAGTAGTCATAATACGAAACGAAAAACTCGACCCTATTTTCAGGAAAAAATTCGCGAAACTCGTTGCAAAGTTGCGCCGCCAAAATTTTGTTGTGTGCAATGACCAAAGTTGGACGGTTGAGCTTTGCAATGATGTTTGCCATGGTGAATGTTTTGCCGCTGCCGGTCACACCCAGCAGCACTTGGTCTTTGAGGCCGTCATTAAAACCCTCCACAAGCTTGTCTATCGCTTGCGGCTGGTCGCCCGATGGCGAAAAAGGTGCGTGAAGTTTGAATTCTTTCATCCTTTATCCTTTGAAAATCATTTTTAAAACCAGGCCGAAAATAAAGCTGACGGTTGCAAGAAAGAGGCTCCTCAAAACGAGCAAGCCAAAGGTCTTTTTTTGCCTGCGACTGTCGATTTCATAGCTTTGACCTTTTTTTTTGAGTGTTACACAATAATAATACCCCATTTTGCTTTCAGAAACAACAAAATCGATGTAGTTTTCATTTGAAAGTTCACTCATTATCTCATCTATTTCAGAAACCGACAAAACGAATTTTTTGGAAAGCGCTCCGGCAATCTCGCTTGGCGCAACGAGGCATGTCCGCTTTTTGGGACACACCTTGCAAAGATAGGACATGACGAGTTTTGCTTTCCGCGACAAAAAACACCTCGCAAAAACTAGGTTAAATGTGTTATTCCCTATTGCGAGAAAATTTACTCGAACAAAAAGCAGCCGAAGCTGCTTTGTGAGCAAAAATCATTTTATAGCTTTTGCAAGCCAAAAACTGCAAAATTTGCGCATTTTTTAGTTAAAAACTCGTCTTTTTGCTTTAATTATTAAATTTTTTGAAGTTTGTCATCTTGAATTTGGAGCAAAGGCAGAGATTTTTCTGATCTCATCGAGCGGCTTTTTTGAGTTTTCAAACTGCTCTGTTTTGCTTCTGTATTGTTTGCACAAATCGTTGAATTTTTCAGAAACGATTTTGATTTCGGCGTCGTAATAGCCTACTCCGTCTGGCAGTCTGTCAAGCTCTTCTTCGGCTGCATTTTTTTCTCTTTCTAGCCTGCGCGCCTGATAATCTAAATTGTCGAGATTTGAGATATACTCTTCTGGATTTGTTGAAGCCGGAATGCCAAGCAAATTTTTGAAAGTTTGCACAGACTCGGGCGTCAAGCTTGAAAGCTGTTTTGAAAAACTGCTGTCTTTGTAAAAAAGCGGATTGTATTTTGAAAAGTCGACATCCTCTTGCTTTAAGCCTTTGACATAAAACGAAAGGTCGGAGAAGATCTCTTGTTTTTCTTGTTTGGTGAGCTCTCTTTTCTTTCCGGCAAAATCGTCGAGCATATTGTCGATATCCGCCTCGCTCATTTTGCCAGCAAGCAGCTTGTGCACTTGCTCGCGAGCATAAAGATCGCCTTTTTGAACGCACTCTAAAAAGTTCTTTTTGGAGTATTTAGAAAAGTCGAAATTTGAAATGTCGAGCCTGCAAAATGAAATCTCTGGCGTTAAAACTTTCATCGCTGAGCGCAACTCGCCTGCTGCCCTTTTCAACTCTGGCTTTTTTGAGAGGAGTTTGATTTTTGTGTCAAAATCGCAAACCTGCATCAGGCGTTGCCAAACCTCTTGCTGCTCTCTTTTGCGAGCTGCGATCCTGCCTTTGATGTGATTGCCACTGTCGCCAGGATATTTTTTTAAATGGTCAGCGAGGTCCTCTTCAGCCTTTGATATCTCTTTTTCGAGAGAGACAGCGGCATCCAAATCTCTTCGATATTGTTCATCTTTGTTGTCCGGAGCGATTTCAGGATCGATCGCATACTTAAACATAACCGCATTGTAAACAAAATCCTTATCCATCTTCGCCCTCCAAAAAATATTTTCCAAATATAAAAATATTTTACATCCAATTTCTACTGCTGTCAAGAGCAAATTGCGACTTTTTCGAAATATGTCGAAATGCTGGCGCATTTTTGTTACAAAAAATGCGAATAATAAGGTATGCTGGACTTAAAATCAAAACTTGTGCTTAAAATTTTGCAAAAAGAGTGCAAAACGTCGGGATATAAAGTCGTTGACAAGGCGGACATCATTGCGGCGCTGCCCTCAAAGTTTCGGATGGAAGAGGATGGGCTTGACCACATCATAACCTTTTTGGAGCGGAGCGAATGCATACATGTCAAATACGACGACGAGCGTGTGTATTGCTTGTGCATGCTGCCGCTTGGCAACCAACTGGCTGAAAAGGAAAAGGAAGAAAAAAAAGAGCGAAGAAAACCCTCGCTTTTGATATTTTTGTTGTTTTTGGCTGCGCTTTTGGGGAGTTTTGCCGGTGGAGTGCTGTCGCAGCTGATCAAGTTTTGAAGTGTGAATAAAAGGTGTCGGTGATCGCGCCAAACACGCCGTCGCTGCCAACAATGATGTAATCGACGAGGGCGAGCCCGAGATCGGCGCAGATTTCGCGAGCTTTTTTGATGATGAGCAGGTCGTCCTCACTCGGTTTGCAGTTGGAAGTGGGATGATTGTGCGCTAAAAACAGGTAGGCTGGTTTGAAAGCGGTGACGAATTTTGCGATGTCGCGCTCATCGAACATCTCGCCGTTGAGCTTGCCGTTCATGCGATATCTCATCTTGACGCGGCTTGCTGGGTCGACGCCGATGATGTAGAGCATCTCATTTGGCTTGTAGCGCATCAGCTGCTCAAAATAGTCGCTGACATCGGAGCGATATTCGAAGGCAAATTTGTCGTCGAGCACATCCTCAGCAAAATAATTGAAGAGATCGCCGAGGCCGTGCAGCATTTTGGCGGTGCGGTCGCCCATGCCTGAAACTTTTCTGATCTCCTTCCAGTCGGCGTCGATGACGTTTGCAAAGCTGCCGAACTTTTCGAGCAGGCGATGAGCGAGCTCGTTGACGTCTCCGCGCGGAAAGATGTAGGTTAAAACAAACTCCATGGCTTGAATTTCACTGACGCTATTCAGCCCTACCCTTAAAACGGTGTCCATCAAACGTTTTCTGTGACCTTCGTGCACGCCTTTTGAAGCGTTCATTCTTCCCCCTAAAAGAGTCTATAAACAAAATAAAATGGAACGAGCTCCATTTTAATCTTTCTAATTTACACCAAACTGTCGCAAAAATTTGTTCCTCAGCATGCTGAATGCGCCGTCCACGCCGACGATGACGTGATCCAAAAACTCGACCTTGAGCTTTTTGCAGAGCGACATCATAAGATCGTTGCCCTTTCTGTCGGCCTCCGAGGGTTTGGCACTGCCGTTTGGATGGTTGTGACACATATAGCAGCTGACAGGCTTTGTGATTGCCACAAATCTTGCAACATCGTGAGTGCTCACACCAACGCTTTTCATCCCGCCCGAGGCAAGCTTGTGCTTGCTTTTGATTTTGCCTTTTGCGTCTAGGCCGATGATGAAAGTCTCTTCGATCTGTTTGAACCTGAGCAGTTCTTCAAAAAAGTCTGCCACATTTTCATCATTGTCAAGCTTGTATCGCTTGTCGATCCCAGACTCGACATAGTGCTCAAACACAAAAAAGAGCATTGAAAGCGCTTTTGCTGCGCGTTCGGTCATATCCTCGCGCAACACGAGCCAGTCAGACATGAGGATGTTTGAAAAGCAGTCATACTTTTCAAGCAGTTGCCTGGCAAGCTCACTGTTATCTCCTCTTGGCAGGATATAAGACAGAGCGAGTTCGGTTACTTCTTCGCTTGTGAGCGGCTCAGCATCTTCATCATACAGCTTTTCGAGCAATGCTCCCTTGTTGCTTGCGCCTGAATGATCTGCCATAACCTCCTCACAAACAGTAGTATTTTATCATACGAGCCCCGCATTTCCAAACAAATTTCGCCCTTTTTCAAGTTTTTTTTATTTTTTTTAACTTTTTCCCCTTTGGAATGCCAAAATCCGACCCTTTCCCCCAATCTCTGCGCCAAACGCTAATTTTACGAATAGGTTGGTGGCATCATCAAGGCCGGCGACGGCAGAAGCGGCTCACGCGCCCGCGACGGCGAAGGAGGGAATGACTCCTCAAACGGCGCCCCATATAACGGAACATATGGGGATAGTAACGGTGGAAAAGGAGGAGCCCCAGGAAGCGTTCAACTCTATAAAGGCCAGAATTTTAAAACCCTTACATCAAATGACGACGATGGCACGACAATAGTTCATGTCACAACACAAAGAGACGCTCTTAAAACAATCGCCGCAACAGACGGCAGTCGCGGCAACGACGGCTGGGGTGGCGTGAATTTGACGGTGTATGTTCATGAAAAAAGTGGACGGGAGAATTATTCCATCACTGACGGTTCGGGCTACTATTCTGAAAATATTGGAAGTTCCAATATGTATAATAACGGAAAATGCGTTAACGCTGAAAATCCTAATCAAGTTACCAATTATTACACTGTCTACTCAAAATTTGAAATTGGAAGAAATGTTAGTGATGATAGAGCGAATAAAGTTAATGTTGATGAGTATAACAATGACGCAGGAAGCACATGGTATGAAATATGCTTTTCTAGAAACAATGAGACTAATGAAGGCTGGCAAGACTACACTGACACATCAAAATCTATAGGTAATAGTGAAAGCGAGTTTTATGCAAGAGTGTTCACTTCGGGAGCAATAAATGCGTATCTCTTTGGTGGTTTTGCTGGAACTATATATCAAACAAGCGACTTGTGCGTAAAAATTTATGTTTTGCCATATCCTTCTAACGCAACATCTTTTAGTGGCGCCAACTGCTTTGGTTTATAAATGCAGCTTAAACAAACAATATAGTGCCATAAATATAAAACAATACAAAAAAACATCGACTTAAAGTCGATGTTTTTTTTGTTATCTAAAACACCTCTGCTTGAACATAGTTGTCGTCAAAAATCTCTATATAACTAATATCTATGTCGTATCTATTAGTTGGCCAACCAGAAAAAGTCTGATTCTCAATTGAGCCTATTCTTTTTACATACACGCCCCCGCCTGAAACTTGATTTTGACCTGAAAAACTGTGACTTTCTCCGTTTTTAGTTTTGCTTATAATTATTTCTAAACTATTTCTGTCTGCATAAGCAAAGAAATTATCTGATGATGCCCCAAGAAGAATTGCTGCACTTACGAAATAGTACTCTGCAGTTCCTCCAGTTCCTACAGTTCGATATCTGGTGCCATTTCTATAGAAAATCTGGCTTTTAATAAGATATAGCGGGCTCTCTCTTAATCGATAAATGCCATTAAGAGAGGTTTGCAGGAGATTCAAATTCACACCGCCCCAGCCGTCGTTGCCGCGACTGCCTTGCTTACCATCACTGCTTTCAATGACTTCGGTATCATCACCTATTGCTGTTGCACCAAAGTAATAAACATTTCCTTGACTGCCTTTATCTCCTCCAAAATATATTGATTGTCCATCAGCGTCTGTGCCAGTATTATAATCTCCATATGTTCCATTATATGGAGCAGAGCCGTTGTCAGAGTCATTTCCTCCAACGCCGTCGCGGGCGCGGGCGCCGCTTCCGCCGTCACCAGCTTTGATGATTCCTGCCACCAAACTATTCGTAAAATTAGCGTCTGACGCAGAGTAAGCAAGAGCATAAACGTTTTGTCCATCTGAGCCGTTAATACTTGTGCCTCCTGTGTTATATGAAGTGCCATGCGAACCGTTTGTTCCAATGATCACACCATAATATTCAGCGTTGATATTTAAATCTCCACTTTCGCTATTACGCTTGCTAAATTCCCAAGCAATGCCTGCCATGTTGCCATATCCATTGTTTCCTCCTCTGGATATGTTCGACGTGTCATGAGAGAGCGAAACAAAACTCTTGACGTTTGTCAGATCGCCCTGAACCTTATATGCGACACCACCGGCAAGATTTTTTGCATTGTTCATGTATGTCTTTTGATAAATTGTTCCATAGGTGGACACATTTGTCAAGTTTCCTGTTAAAGTTTTTCCCAACAAACCAAAATGGCCTGTGCCATTATAGAACATATCTACTGAGCCAGCAAATGCGATATTTTTAAACGCAGCGGTACAGGTTTCAGCAAACAGCGAGTCGGAGGCATCGTTATTAGCTCCTTGGACTCTGAAATTGACAATGTTGTTGTTTGTGCTGGTTATGCGACTAACACTGCTGTTCATTTGGATTTCTGGTGTTTTGCCAAAATCGAGATCTTTGGTTACAACAATAGTCGAAGAGTTTTCTCCGCCGTCTGAATCGAATCTTTCACCTAATGAAGAAATTGTGTGGGTATATTCTTTGTAATTTATAACATAAGAATATTCTCCGGAGCCTTGCTCTGCTGAGAATGTGTAGGTGGTTTCAGATCCAGTAGTAGAGTCATCTGGCTCAGTGACATTGAATACTTCTCTGTCCGGACCTGTAACGGCAACACCACTTACATAAGCTGACATAGCATTATCAATGGTTACAGTATAAGTGCTGTCACCGCTTAAAGTGAGATTTACTGGTGATTGCTGCTCACGGTTGTATGAGATCTGCACAGTTGAGTTCAATGCTGCTCCGTCTGATAAATCAGAAGGTATATTGACTGTGATATTAGAACCTGAAGAATATGTGTATTCCAGAAGCCGCTCTGATATGACATCGCTGTAATAGGTGTATGTGCCCAGCACACCAGAATCAGAAACTGAAGCTTGACTGCCATCACTGTTGTAGAATGTGTATCCCGTTATAGTGTCATTTGAATTTAAAACGTATGTGTAAGTTGAATCACCGAGAGTTATTTTTCCCTCTGATCCCACAAAGCATTTCACCAAAATTAGAGAGCCAGTTGCAGTTTCCATCATCAAGTAATACTGACTATCTACCTTGATAATATTGAAATCTAAAAACCAGTTGGTATCAATGCTCGGATCTGACGATACCGTTCCATTCTCACCTATCGTTATTTTATATTGCGTGCTGCCGATTGTGAAAGAATAAGTGTTTTCACCGACTGTAACTCCAATCTGATCTGTTGAAGATGACGAGCCAACAAACACTGGCGCATGCGTCATAAGAACTGGTGCAATCGTGTATGTTAAAGTCGGATTCGTTCCAGAAGTGTCTAATAAGAATGGCTGACCGTCCACAAGGATTAAAGAATTGCTCAAGATTGTAACATTAGAACTCTCCGTTGTTATACCCCCATTTGTGTCAAGGGTAATGCTGATCTCGCTTCCGTTTACTTTAAATGTCAGAGTCGAATCTTCGCTGGAGCCTATGATTGTTTTACCAGTCACAGGAATTTCGCCAAGATCTATATTTATTGCTTCGCTTGGATTCCTCTCGACCAACGTGACATCACTTGTAACACCACTGCCATCTGTTGAGGCCTCGTGCGTGTGCGAACCATAAACAAAAGTCTCCGTGCCATCAATATACCATAATTCAAAAGCATCACCAGAATTATTCGTTATTTCAACAGAGTCGAGGCTGTAATTTTGAGTGTAAGTGTTGTAATAATAGTTATTTGCGCCGCTGACAGTTTGGGTCATTGAATTAGTCACAATGTCTCCATTTTTAGAATATTGAGGTGTTACATTATCAGGCAATCCCGCAATAGTCGGATTTTCAAACTGTGGTGTTGTTACATTGTAGTTTGCTGTCACAATCAAAGCAGTAGCTGCAAGCCAAGCAAAAGCACTATCATCTTCTCCGCGTTGAGTTGCAGTTATGTCTACTTTAATCATATTTTCCTGTCTACTAAAATTATAAACAAACTTTACTCCTCCTGCCGAATCAAATGTAATAGTGTTGTTATCAAAATTTGTTATGGTTGTTGTAGTACTCTCATAACTACCACCAATAATGCTTGAAAGAACCTCAATAGATGCAAGGTTTGAACTTTTTACCCTTGCCACTGCATTTATTGTTATATCAGTGTCATTCAAATTATAACTGTCAACCGCACCGATAAGCGTCCCGTTTAAATTCATTCTCACATTAGGTGTCCACATTGAAGGGGTTAAATGTATCTCTGTAACATCATCCGCCGTTCCACCTTTGACCTCTGAAACTGAGCCTTTAACTGTGTATGGATCTCCGTTTGATATCAGACTGTCTGTAAAGGTGGATTCCGCAGCAATTATCGTCCCTTGGCTTGCATTCAACTCAACAGTGTCGGCATTTTTCAATTTTTCATATTCGCTTTCTAAGCTGCTTTCAGAAGTTTTTGTCAATGTTGAGGAAGCGCTGTTCCAAGCATATCCTGTCAAGGTTTCCGCATTATCTGTGCCTGAATTTAAGAATAGGTCATATTTTTTTTCATTAACCAGAGAAGCATTCACATCTGAAATTGTTATTGTCATCTTGTCGTCACTGAGCTCGATATTGCCTTGTTGCAGATTCACTGTTCGTGGTTCTGAATCTGCTTTTTCCGCTGAGATTAAAACAGATGTTATTGTCGTCTCCCCAAGTTCAGATCCATATCCCATAAATGTCAAAGTTGTGCCACTAAGCGACGAAGTAAGACCTGAAATTGTTTCATTACCGTTGTAAGCTGTGAATGTGAACGTGTAACCAGCAGCTTGAAGAGCGGTAAATTCTATTTCCCTTGTTTCTTCTCCTTCTCCTTCTTCTATTTTAACATTTGACAGGTCAATCCTAGCTTGATACATGCCGCTTTGCGCTACCGCTTTGAACGCTGCCGCCGTGCTGACAAATGCAAAATCGACACCACCAATGCTTACTGTTTTTAAGTCACCAGGCTCGGACGAGGTGTCGGACGAGGTGTTAGATTGTATAAACAAACTGCTTCCGGCGGTGCTGCCATAGGTCATATTGCTTGTTCCATGGTGAGCCTTTTGAGCATAGTAGTTGC
>CALVZD010000004.1 GCA_944372435.1 uncultured Clostridia bacterium
AACTTGATCTCCTTGGTGCGAGAGTTGTAGCTGTCGGTCAGCTTGCCTTTTGTGCGCATGACGCTTGCCGAAACGCCATTGCTTTCCAAAAGTTTGCTTGCAACTTCGCTGGCTTTGAGGTTGCATTCGGCGTGAACTTTGGAATATTTGTTGAAAGTACTGTTGACCTTTATTTGCGCGTAGATGACAAAAATCATGGCGAGAAGCAAAAGCCCTGCTGGGATGATGTAAGTCAAGTGAATTGGATCCATGTTACCCTCCAAAAGTTTTAGTTTTTCGCGTGAGACCAGTCCAGCCAAACAGTAGCGCCATGAAGTCGCTCCAATAGGTCAGCTTTGCAGCGTTGAGATATTTTTTTGCAAGTTTGAGGTCTGGTGCGGAAAAAACGCTTTCCAAAAGTTTGAGAGCGCGCTTGCTGGCGTCCTTTTCGATATGCACAACAAGCAACCTCAAAATGCCGGCGAGCAAAAATATTCCGGCGGCGGATGAGGCGAGGATGATCGCGATCATTTGGTATTGTGGAAAAAAGAACAGCACAAGCGCCACAACCAGGCAAGGCAAAAAAAGCTTGCCAAACAACCAAACGGCTTTTTTCAGTCTGTTTTTGTGTTTTAATATCGAGCCTTCGCTGTCTTGCAAAGCGTGTCCGAGTTCGTGTGCCGCCACAGAAAATGCGGCGATCGAGCCTCCGTTCAAAGTCTCGTCGGTCAAGATCAGCGCCTTGCCCTTTCGCGAGTATGCGTCGCCGACATATTTGGTCGTTCGCACAATTCTGAGTTTGCCGTCGAGTTTCAGGTTGTTGACGTCTGAAATAAACTCCATAACGCTCACAGGCGTGTTTGCAGGTTTGGTTTTCATCTCCTCATGCAGTGCAAAAAACTTGTCGTGCGAATAGTTTGCCACCGAAAGCATGACGCTGAGAAGTGCCACAACCGCAATGATAATAATCACAACCCACCAAAGTTCCATAGCTTAAGTTTACAACATCTGCGCAAATTTATCAAGCAAAATCAGGTGATCAAAATTATCGTATCGCCGCAGGCCACCGTCGTTCCTGCTGGTGGAAGCTGGCGCAGCACGCGATCGCCCTCGCCGTCGGTTTCAAAATAGATGCCTACCTTTTGCAAAACGATAGAGGCCGCCGACACAGTCATACCGGTCACGTCCGGCATTTCGACCTCGGTGATTGTGGCGCTTTCGCTGTCTTTTGGGATGTTTTTGTAGTTGAAAATTCCGCTCAAAACCTGTTTGCCATATGGCGACGCCACCACGCTGCCATAGTAGGCGCCTGCGCCAGGCTCATCGACCATGATCATGACGACATAGTCAGGATGAGTTGCTGGATAGGTGCCGATGAAACTTGAAATATATTTCCCCTGCGCGATATGGCCGGTTTCGTCATATTTTTGAGCGGTTCCGGTTTTTCCGCCCACATCATAGCCCTCAACAAAGGTGCATTCCCCTTGCTTGTTTGTGACGAGCGAAAGCATGCCGCAAATCGTTTGCGAGGTTTTTTCGCTGACAAGTTGCGCTTTGACCGAAGGGCTGCTTTCAAGCAAAACATTGCCAAAGCAGTCGGTGACATTTTCAAGTATGGTCGGCTGAATCAGGCTGCCGTCGTTTAAAATTCCGCAAACGATGCTCAAAAGCTGCAAGGGCGTGACAGCGATTGCGTGACCGAAGCCCATCCTTGCAAGGTCGACATTTTTGACAAGCGATTTGTCCATCAAAATTCCACTCGCCTCGCCTGCAAGTTCGACTCCTGTCTTTTGTCCGAGCCCAAATTTTTGCATATATTCATAAAAGCGGTCGACTCCCAGCCGAAGTGCAAGCTCCATGAAAACACAGTTGCAGGAGTTGGCAAGACCTTCGGCGAGCGTTTGCGAGCCGTGGCCTTGACTGCGCCAGCATTTGATTTTGACACCGTCGACAACGCGCGAGCCGCCGCAGTAAAATCTGTGAGTTTCGTCGACAACTCCTGCTTCCAAAGCCGCAGCCAGCGTGAGGATTTTGAAGGTCGAGCCCGGCTCATACACGTCCGTTATCGCCTTGATGCGCGACTGCTCAAAAAGCAGCGAAAGGTCGTCGCGAGGGATTTCGTTCAGGTCAAAACTCGGTTTTGAAGAAATCGCCAAAATTCGACTCGTTTTGACGTTCATCACGATGCCGGTGACGCTTTTGGCTTGCTGCTCGCTCATCGCCTGTTCGAGTGCCTGTTCGAGGATGAGCTGAATTTTGGAGTCAACCGTGAGAGTGATGTCGGAGCCTTTTGTTGCAGGAAAATAGTAACGAAGCGTGCCACCGATTTCTTTGCCTTGCAAGTCGCTTTGCGTGAAAGAATAGCCGTCGACGCCTTTGAGATAGCTTTCATACTGCGCCTCGATTCCGCTTTGCCCAACGTTATCCACGCTGACAAAGCCGAGCACCTGCGACAACAGATTGCCATAGGTGTAATACCTGCCCACACTTTCGGCAAGATAGACGCCTGGCAGATTTTTTTGATAGATGCTTTCGGCAAGCTCTGGCGAAACTTGCAGCTTGATCAAAACCTCGGAGACATTTTTTTTGATAGTTTTTTCATAGACGCTGAGATAGCTTAGCCCAAGCAGGTTTGAAAGGTACTCGGCAACCTGCTGCGCGTTTTCCACCTCGCGAGCGCGAACGTAGACATTGTAGGTTGTGTAGCTGACGGCGAGGCGGGAGCCGGTGGAGTCATATATATCGCCGCGCGGAGCGATGATCGCAAGGTCGCGAGTCCATTGATCGGTGGCGCGCAGTTGCAAATCGCGGCCACTCATGATCTGCACGACAAAAAGCCTGACAACTAGGGCGCAAAAAAGAAAGGATACCAGCGTGATTAAGGCAAGTATCCTTTTTCTAAACGAATGCAGGGTGAAAAGGCTTTGCAAAAATCAACCTCCTGTGATCCCCGACAAAAAATTGCATAGCCTGTCAAACCAGTTTGACTGTTCTTCAAAGTCGCCTGGCCGCAAGAGCTGTTCTGGAAAGGTCTCCACGAGCTCCGACATTTTGTTGCCGGAGTCGACGGACGCGATCTTTTGCATAAGCGTTGCCACATTGACCGAATATTCGCTCTGAGCGGCGTTGTAGGCGCTGATCGAGTCGGAAAGCTCGACGGCGGTGAAAACTCCAAGAGCGATTGTCACGCCAATTCCGAGCGCGAGAGCGGCACGTTTGAGCCAAGAGACGCGCTTTGGCTTTTGCTTTTCGACCGCTTTTTCAAGCTTTAAAACACGCTTTTTCTTTTCCGGAGCAAGCTCTGGCAAAAGGTCATAGTTCGGGGTTTCGATAACGATGTTTTCTTGCTTTGGAAGAGGCTGCGAAAATTCAGCAGGCTGCTGCTTTTCTTCTTCTTTTTCAAGCAAAAGAATGCTCTTCTCTTGTTTCATGTATATTCACCCCTCTCAAAAAGTATTCTCAATGCCAGACTGGGTCGTTTGGCCAGGAAGGCGGTTCGAACAGGTTGAGGATTGAGCAGTAGAACGCATAGTTCTTCGTCAGATTGCCTGGCTCCTTTTCAACGTCAAACGCCACCTCAAAATATGAACAGTTGAACTGCTCACTGTCAAGCACCGCATAGGTGCTTGCACTGTTGTAGGAGCTCTCCAAAACCTCATAGTATTTACGCGCATCCGTGAGCCCAGTTATCGTCACAACCCTGTTTGAGGCGTTCTCACTCTTGTCAGGTGTCAGCTCCTCAGGCACAGGAAACTCACCAAGCTTGACGGTTTCTCCAAAGCCACTTGCTGTATCAAGCTCAAACTCCACAAACCAGCCGTCATGTCCCGCTCGATATGGTCCGTCTGGGATCGACACATATTGCGAAAGCTGTCTGACATTTCGTGAAAGCACATTGCCCTCAGCATCAGTTTGCACCTGCACCCAGCGCACATATATCGTCATATCCAGGGTTTCGTCTGTCACAAACTCGTCGCCGTCATTGCCGGCGTCATACTTCATATCCAGCCATATGTCGCCTATTTCATAGTCATTGTTGCTTGGAAGAATGACAAAGCTTTGATATTCATATGGCCCGCCAACATTGACAAACGGATTGTCGTTTGAAGCCGCTGAAAAGAAGGTTGAGTATGGAAACAGCACCGCCTCAGAGGCTGTGAATGTGTCGCCAACATATGTTGGATTGTCGTCGGTTGGTGCTTCTGGGTCCTCTTCGTCAGGCATCGTTTGACCGACAGTTGTCAGTGTGCCGGTATACTCCACTATCGCCCTTGTGATAACCTCATATTGCAGAGTGTCTTGCGCAAGCTGAGTAGACTGAGCTCGCTCGCCGATGATCTCGTCTAAAATGAAATTTACAATGTTTTCCTTTGTGGTCGAGGTCAGGCCGACATATGTGCCAAGCTCGTAGAAATCCTCTTTTGCACTTTCAAGTGCCACTTGAACACTGGTTTTTGGCTCTGCTCCGCCCTGCTGCGCAAAACCTTCAACGTTCACAGTTGGAAGACCAGTGACCGAATCATATATCACACTCATCTCAGCAGGCCTCAGCCCTATCGCCATGCGGTATATTGCATATTCAAGCGCCGTCGCATACTCGCTGTTGGCGAAAGAGGAGAGGTAGGCTGCAGAATCAAAAGGATAGTCAAATCTGTAAAAATCTCCTATATAATAGTTTGAAAAACTTTCATAATCATATCTTAAATTAGGATCATTGTTGTTGTATTTCGCCGAAATTTCTTCATCCTCAGCATCATCGTCATATGCGTGAACCCAGGCTTCGTATCCTTCCTGGTCATATGGCAGGCTCCAATTCCATGCATATTGATCACTTGCATCCACCCTTGTGCTGGTCGGAAAGCTTGAGGTCATGGTTAGATCGCCGTTTGACACAATGAAAACATATTCCACGCCGTTCACTGAAATCAGGTTTGTTGTGCTAGTGTAAGTTGCGCCGTCAAGACTTTCCAAACGCAAACCGCTCTCGTCAGAGTATGTATACATATACTGCACACCGTCAACCGTGATCATGCCGTCAGTCCCATATGCGAACGTCAGTTCCGCAGAAGTGTTTGTTATTTGATATCTGATAGCGTCGAAAAAACCAATAAAGTTATCTGGATTTGTTTCAAATTGATTGGAAAGGTCTGTTAAATCTTCTTTCTCTTCATAGCCCTTGTTGACCAATTCCTCGTTCATCATTCTAAATATATTGCTATCTACTTCTGATAAGTCATAATTTAAACTTCCATATGTCTGATACAGCGTATACAAAACATCCTCTGCAAATGATGCATAATAGTCACTCTCAATTACATTGTTAACAAAGTCATATTCTGAAGGCTTGCGCAAAACCAGCACGCCGTCCAGTGGTATGCTAGCCGCTGCTTGTTCAAGCTGGTCATAATAGTCTTCTTCCGAAAGCTCTCCGTTTTCAAGCATTTCGTCGAGTTCGTCCAGGTTTTCGGGTCCCGCGCAGCCGGCAAAAACAAATGCCACTATGAACACAAAAATCAAACTCAAAAAACTTGATAATCTTTTTTTCATATGCTTAGTATACCAAAAGTTATATAAAAAAACAAATGTTTTTATTTTGTGTTACAACAAAAAAACAGGCATTTGCCTGTTTTTACAACATATTTTCATTTTCAATGTTAGCAAGGAGTTCTTCTGAAAGAATTGGGTCAATATGTGTCGAAGACTCTCTTTCATAAACTATATAATCTTTATTTTCCTCGCCAAGAGCAAAGTTATATGATATCTCATCGGTGGAATTAGAATACCAAGGAACAAAAACTGTGAGTTTTTTTACTGTCAAAGTGTTGTCTTCATTTAAATATGCAACAACTGTATCAAACTGTTGAGTATAACCTGTTCCAAATTTATTATCCAAAGTTTTGAAACTAAGCGTTTCAACATAGCACTTTAACGGTGTCGCACCCTCAGGGGTGTATTCTTCTGCATATGCTGAAAAATCTATATCGTTTGTCGTATTGGTAATTAGTGTAGATAAGTCAAAAAATGTTTTGCATCCTGCATCAAAAAATTTTTTCATCCTGTCAATAGCGTCAGTTCGGGTTTTGTAAGATTCAAGCTCTGACCTGATCTCTTCCGTGCTCATATTTGAACCAGCATATTTGCTTTCAAGATATGCTTTAAGCGGAAGACCGCCTGCCTCTTGCGTGAGTGCCTCGTAGTCTAGCAGCATTGCAGGCGTCGTGCCTCGATATGTCGCACTTGATAATTGGTGTCTTGTTGGATCATTTTGGCTTATACAATCCGCATATATAACAAAGTTGTCTGCATTAAATTCAGTTGCCAAGACTTTGAACCCTCCTGAAATGTCAAACAGCATTTCAGGTATCTTGTCAAAATATTGCTCAAACGGTTCAAGGTCATATCCCTCACCAAAAACCTCATTGTAAACCTCTTCGAATGAGGATGCTTTTTGAGGTTGAGTGAGTGCTGGCAGGTCAGTGAGCGCTGCGCCGGCTTCAAAATTGCCGACAAAGGTGATGTCAAGCGCGCCAGAAAGGTCGGTTTCGCCCTCCGCAACCGTGACTGAATAAACATCAATCTTGCCGTCTGTGTTGAGCGTCAGAGCATACGCCATTTGGCAGCTGGATGAAGTGATGTTGCCAGCGGCGGTATATGGCATCGGATCGGTGAACGCGCCGACATACACAGTTTCAGCTCCGCCAAACTGCTGAGCAAGGATCGCGTCGGTCTGCTTTGCCAAAGAGATCGGCATGATCTCAGAAAATTCCCAAGTTTGAGCCGCTGCGTTTGCAAGAGTGGTAAATTCTTCCAAAAACTCTAGTTTTGCTATACCAAGCAGTTCAAGCACATCCGCCTTGTTTTCTGCCGGAATTTCGGTGCTGGAATCTAAACCTGAAAGCTCGACGATTTTTTGTTTTGCGTTTTCCATGGCAGCTTGCAATGCTTGCGTTTCAACCGAGCTTGAATCGATGAAAGCTATCCTTTTTTCAGTGCCGTTTGTGAGAAGAAGATATATTGCGCCAGATCCGCTTGGATGAACCCAGATTGTTGAAACCTGTTCGTCAGGAAAGTGCGCGTTTTGAAATTTAAGTGTGATCTCTTCTACCCTTTCGTTTGTCAGGTTGAAAAGAGCCTCGTCTGTCAACTGCTCGTCGATGATGTCGCCAACAAGCAGAGTTTGCTCTGGATCCTCAGGGTCGGTTGGAGTTTCTGGATCTGTTGGAGTTTCTGGATCGGTGATTCCTGGATCCTCAGGGTCGGTTGGAGTTTCTGGGTCCGTGACATCAGGGTTTTCTGGATCGGTGATGTCAGGGTCTGTTGGATCCGTCGTTTCGTCGCCTGGTGTGATTATGCCGTCGTCTGGTTTGAGGTCATCCGACGGAGTGGTTATCGGTGGCGAAGGAGGATCTTGAACGTTCTGCTCATGCGTGCAGGCGATCGTGCCAAACGCCAAAGCCGAAGTTATCGCAATCAGTGAAAACACTGTGCCGGTTTTTTTGACAAACTTTGTTTGTAAAAGAGTTTTAAGTTTTTCTTTGAAACTCATATCTCCCTCCAAAAAAATTTTCTACTTTCTATGTCTATTTTATCACAATTGCAATCTTTTTTCAACAATTTTGTCAATTTTATATATTTTTTCTTGAAGGTTTGTGTTAAGGGGTTTGGGTTTGCTTGGTTTTGCGCAGCTGTTTGTTTTTAGAAAAGTGCTTTGCTTTTGTTAGCTCTCCGTTTTAAAACGAGAGTGCGGCCGAAGCCGCTCGCCGAAGGCGAGCCCCAAGCGCCGCGCGGAGGCGGCGGTTGGGAGGCTTTTGCGCAGCAAAAGGCAGCTTCGGCCGCGCCTATGTTTTTTCAAACGCCCTCAGTTTTGCGGATCTTGACCTTTCATTTTTTTTCACCTCATCTTCACTTGGCAGAACTGGTTTTTTGAAAACGAGGCGCCCTTTCGCCTTGTGCCCGCAAATGCAAATCGGAGTTTTGGGCGGGCAGATACAATCAGTTGCGGCATCTTTAAACACATTTTTGACAATTCGATCTTCCAAACTGTGAAAAGTTATGATCACGGCTCTCCCTTTCGGCTGCAAAAGGTCGACAAAATCTTCCACCGAGTTTTTAAGGATCTCAAGCTCTCCATTCACTTCGATCCTGATCGCCTGAAAAGTTTTTTTGCTGACTCCGCCTTTGCCATATATGACTTTTTTCGGAAACGCGGACTCGACGATCTCTTTCAGCTCGCTTGTGGTTTTGATTGGCGCTTTTTCACGCTCGCGCACGATTGCGCGCACAATTTTTGCGGCGTTTTGCTCTTCGCCATATTCCCAAAGGATTTTTTTCAGATTTTCAGGAGAATATTCGTTGACAACTTGAAAGGCGGTCAGCTTTTGCTGGGTGTTCATCCTCATATCAAGCGGCCCATCGTGCAAAAAAGAAAACCCTCTTTCTGCGGTGTCGAGCTGATAGCTGCTGACGCCGAGATCTGCCAGCACTCCGTCAATTTTAAAGATCCCAAGCTTTGCAAGCTCGCTTTTTATGTCACAAAAATTTGCGTGCACAAAGCTGATGTTTGAAAAGTTTTTGAGCCGCTCTTTGCAGGCAGCGATGGCGTCAGAGTCTTGATCCAGACACACCAGCCTGCCTTTGGGCGAAAGGCTGCTCGCGATTTTTTCGCTATGCCCTCCGCCTCCGCAAGTTGCGTCCACATACACGCCGTCTGGCTTTATGTCAAGCGCCTCGATCGCCTCATTGAGCAAAACAGGAATATGTAAAAACTTAGGCATTTGCGCCAACTCCTAGCAGTTTTTTAAGCTGATCCAACATGGTAGGGTCGAGCGTTCCTTCAAGGTCGGCAAGCTTTTCTTTTGCAACAGCCTTGTCTTCTTCCTCCAGCTTGACGGTTATGTCATACTTGTCAGTGATGTCGAGGATCTGCTGAGCAAGCTCCTGCGTTTCTTCCGCTTGTATTGCATCAACCACAGCGGTGATTTTTTCTTCTGTTGTCGTCTGCGTGGAGTCGGTTATCACCAAATCCTTAAACGCATTTGCAAACGCGTTTGCGGTGTCGCTGGCAAGCTCGATGAGCGTGAACACTTCGGTGAAATCAACCTCATATATATGCTTGACGTTGAACACGTTTGTGAACGAAACCTCAAACTCGCTCTCCGCTTGCTTAATGAGCGCGTCAAACACAGAGTGGAACACCCCGATCTCGGTTTTTGTTTTTTCGCTGAGCTCTACGCGGTAGGCGTTGAGTTTGACCTCTTCCAAAAGCACGCCGAGCAGCGACTGATCCATATTTTCAAGCGTGGTGAGGTCGCCCTGCTTCAAGATTGCGATGAGAGCTTTGACGATGTTTGAGATCTCCTGCGATTGATCCTCTGGGCTCGCTGGATCGTAAGTTGCGTTGTTCAAATCGAGCGATACAGATATGCTTGGGTCGATGACATCGCGCAGGTTGTCTAGCACGCTGGTCGAGATTTCGTCGCGCAGAGGTTTGAGCGATTTTGCCTGCATGATCGGTGGAACGACAAGGTCGACGGTTTCATCATCGAGCTGCTTGATGACCTCGTTGATGTCGCCGCCGCTCAGCAGATAGTCGAGCATGGTTTGAGTTTCGTCAAAGTTGCGTGTGTTGAGCTCGTAAATCACTTGACTGATAAGAGGAAGCTCTGCCTCCCAGTCGGCATAGCAAGCGTCGAAGTTTGTGTCGTATCCTTCCTTTTCCAAAAGCGACAGATCAACTATGCCGGTTGAGGCGCTTTGGCTGATCACCTCGCTGAACACAAGATCGTGAAGCGCCGTGATTTTGTAAAGCGGCAATATGATGTCTGAAAGTGTGGTTGAATAAACGCGCGTGTCGCCCTCGACCGTGAGGGTTATTGAACTAGCGAGCGTTTTGACAACCTCGTTCATGTCGAGGCCGTTTTGTATGCTTGAATAAACTCCGGTGCCTATCACCGTTCGAACAGGAGCCGAGACATATTCGAAGAACTGCTCATAGTTTGAAATGTTTTCGCCTTTGACGTCCAGAATGTTTCCGTTTTCAATGCCCACCATTTCCAGCACCTGAGGCAACAATTTTTCGCCATTGGTGGTTTTTGTAATTTCCAAATTGTCGACGATATCCAAAAGCTGGCCTGCCTTTTCAAAAATCGGCTCGACGCTCGTTTCGCTGACAGACAAGATGCTGGCAAGGTCGCCTGCCACGTCCGTTATGCTGCTGTTTTGCGCTCTGAGCAGGTTTGAAAGCTCGCCAAAATTTGTCAAAGCGCTGGCAAGCTGGTCGCCAAACGCGCTCCAATTGGATATCGATGTGTTAAGATCCGCCGCGATTTCCTCAACATCGGCGTTGTTTACGTTTTGCACCAAAATGTCGATAGCCGGCTCAAAGCCGTCCTGCAAAATGTTGAGCGCGGTCAAATCTTCCAGCGCTTTTGTTGCAACGAGCGTTTGGTTGTTCGCAAAATTTGCAACCGTCAATTCAAGGTCATCGGATGAGGTGATCTCGTCGATAAGCCCAGTTTGCGCAACGCTTGAAAAGATCGAATATATCTTGTCGATGTCGTTTTTGAAATACTCTGCGCGATTGTCGCTTGCGTTCATGCCTGTGCGCACCTCTGACAGCAGCGCGCTGTAATCTGCAATCTCAGGGATAACCGTTTGCAAAGTTTCAAAGTTATCCACAAAATCGGCGACAACATTCAGCACCACAACGTTGTATAGCGTGCCCTCGGTGGCCTTGCTGTAAATTTCGTCGATCGCCTCCCAATCCAGGTCGGCAAAATTGGTCGTGTCAGAGCTAGCCACGCTCATCACACTGTCGTATATGCTGAGATAGTTTGAAAGGTCTTGGCGCAGATACACGTCCTGACCTTCTATCTGAAATTTTGAGATGTCGTCAAAAATGAAATCGTCAAGACCCACCGCGCCGTTCAAAACCCCAAAAAAACTGGAGTTGACGCCAGACAAAACCTCGGTGACAACTTCCGGAACCGCCTCTTGCGTCGGTTCGTCTTGCGGGGCGCTGCTTTCTGCCGTTGCCGCGGACACGGTTGTGAGCGCGCTGTCGGCAAGTTTGACAAGGCTTGTCAGTGGCATGCAGATGACCAGCGAAAGGATAAACATTTTCAGTGTGCCGATCGCTGCCCCAACCCAGCGGTTGCGTTTTAAGCCGAGCTGCTTTTCTTTCTTTTTGCTTTTAAATGCGATTGCTGAGATGATTTTGTAGATGATATAGACAACGAGCCTCATAACAAGGTTGAGAAGCAAGAATATGATTGCACAAAACAAAACTTGTGGAAGCGCCTCTAAAAATCCGGCAAGGTTCGGCGAGGTGTCAATAAGTGCGCCGATCGTCTCGTCCTGCGCGATCAAGTCGATAAAATATTGTTTGAGCGTTTGCCCATTGCCAACCGAAATTTCGAGAACAGCATTTGTGATAACAGGTGTGAGAAGCCCTGCTCCAACAACGCCCAAAATCGTCAAAACAAGCTCGAGTGACGATCGTTTTACGCCGCGGCAAAACCCCTGAAGAAATCCCACCAACAAAAGAACAATGAATAACACATCTAAAACAATGATAATAGTAGCAGCTGACATATATTCCTCCGTTATTTAATTTTAAACTATTTTCATTTTTTTAACAAGTGTTTTGTTTTTCATTTTTTATTTAAACAAAGTTTCGACAATCTTTTTTAATTTTTTTGTTTGTTTTTTAAAGGCAAAAAATTTTGTATTTTTTTAATAATTAACAAAAAAAATCGCAAATTTTGCGTTTTTTTGCGATTTTTTATCGTTTTTTCTGAAATTTTCCGTCTTTTTTGTGAACAACAAAGCCGATATCTTGATTCTGGCTTAGAGCTTTCACCCTTTCGATAGCCTCTTCTTTCGTCATTTTGCTGTCGATTATGCGTTGCGCGCCATCCCTTTTTATCAGCCATCGCTTGTTTTCTGAGTCATACACGACTCTGTATATTCCTCTTTTCGTCTTTTCTTCTGCCATATCTCCCTCCGTGTGTCTTGTCTGCAAGCTCCGTTAGTGTTTGCCACAAAACCGATGGTTTTCAAATTGTGATGATGTTTTAAAACGGATTTGAAAGCCTCACGCGCAAAGCACCATCACTTAGCTTTATTTTACAACACTAATAAGCATATGTCAACAACAAACCTAATTTTTATCAAATTAAATTAAAAAAACAATCATTTTTCCTCTTTTTTAACAAATTGTTCGATTTTTAAGCTCAATTTATGTTTCTAAGCTCCGCAATGGTTTGCATCATAGGCGATTTGTGATGCTCGTCGAGCGCGGCATCGTCTTCCCACTTATCTATCAACAGCACTGTCTCAGGATCCTCCACCGAAAAAAAGTAGTTGTATCCCCTGTTTCCTTTTTCGTTTCTGATTTTTTCCACAGTTCCACTTGCAAGCATCTCTTCGGCGAATTTTTTTGCAGCTCCGTTTTTCCCTGTGTAGTATATGTTAACTGTCAGCATATCTTCTCTTTTTTATTTCGTTTTTGCTGATACAAATCGAGAAATGTTTTTTTCTCTTTTGTTTCTTTCGTGAAAAAATCATATTTTTTTATTAATTTTTATATATTTTTTGCTATTATATTGTTTATTTTACTCTTTAATTTTTTTAATGTCAAATATTTTGCCGTTAAACAAATGTTATTTTCATGTCATAAATAACTTTACTTTGATTATATTCATGCTGAAACAAGCTGCGTTGAAAAGTTGCCAGATCTACCGCTCCCCACACAAAACCCCAAACTATTATATCTATGACTTCTGTGACGACAAACGGCGCGCCAAAATAATCGGCCGAAAACAAAGTTGTAACAAAAATGACTGAAAATGCCACCATAATCCAAAACAGGCGCAAATTGTTTTTTAATTTTCTCTGCATCTGAATTAATGAATTAAAATAGTAGTGTTTTATCGCGCTTGCCACATCAAACTTTTCATCATCACTCCAGCTGTCGCACTTTATGTTAAACTGCAAGCTTTCTTTCGGCGACAGAGACTTTCCAAGATTATCCAGCAAGTTTGCAAATTCCATATTTATGGAAAGCTTTTCATCCACTGCAAACGGCGCTATCACTTCTGATTTGTCGTCAATTTTCACCTCTACAACAGGATTTCCATTGCTATCACGACGAAATTCTTTTTTTAAATAATTTTTTCTTTTTTTAAAAAATGATAAAAAATTAAACATTTTTCTCCAATGTTTTTAAATTATTTTAATCTTTTTTAATTTTATTGCCAAATATTCTGATTTTTATCAAATTTTTTGTAATATATCAAATTGCATTTACATACAAATCATAATAGGAGGTTAGTTATGATTTCTGTTTTTGATAAGCTTCCAAAATGGGCGAAGATATTTTTAGCGTTGCCATTTTTGGATATATTGTGGGTGGTATACCGCCTTTTTAGAAGTATAGAAAAAAGCAATGTCTTAGGTATTGTGCTTGCGGTTTTATTGCTTGTCTTAGGTATTCCATTTTTATGGCTTGTCGATATCATCACTTTGATAATTCAAGACAAAGTTTATTGGATTGATTAAGATTTCCGTCTAAAAAAGGATAGCATTCTTTTTGCTATCCTTTTTTTTGATAATTTTAATTAGGTTTTATTTTCTTTCTTAAATAATTCTGAATGTTTTTTTGTGGAACCTGAATTTTTTTTGACAAATTTAATTCTGATATTTTTAACTCAAAAATCGGCACTTTTTCTTCTGTTTTTTCCTTGTTCTCAATTATTTTTATTTCACAATTTACAACGTCGCTTTTAAAAACATTTTTCGTGTCAATAACATATGCTTTATTGTTCTCAAAGAAAAAACATTTTTCATCGTGCACAAAAAAATCTTGAGAGCCAAAATATTTTTGCATTTCAAAATCTAGTTTGGATTTTTTAAAATCGAAAACCTCAAAAAGTTTGTTGTCTTCTTCTGAGATTTTTAATTCATCTTTAAACTCAAACAATTCGCAGCCTGCCGCTAGCTCGCTAAGAGCTTTTTCGAACTCATCTTTGTTTGTTAGCGCAAGCGCGTTTTTGATTAAATCAGTATTTTTTTTGATTTTTTTGAGAGTTTTGATGTTTTTTTCTAAATTATCAAGCGTGAGCTTTTCAGATTCGATTTTGCTTTGATATATTTTTTCATCAAAATTTATTTCGTTTTTCTTTGAGATCGCTGCAAGTTTTTTTAGTTTTTTGTTATATTTGTCAACGACAAACTCTGTTAGCCTTGTTGGCATTTTGATTTTTTTGCTGAAAACGAAATAAATTATCAGGCAAACGATCATTAAGACAAAAATTATTATTGAATAATACATATTGCTCCTATAAAAAATATTCCCTTTTGGTTAAAAAAGGGAAGTTTTTGTTTTTTTTTGCTTAATTTTAAAATTCTTCGTTAAAAATTTCAAAATATGCTTGTGGATGATTGCACACTGGGCACATCTTTGGAGCTTCATCTCCAACATAGATATGTCCGCAGTTGCGGCAGATCCAAACCTTTTTGTCCGTCTTTTTGAAGACTTTTTTCTCTTTTACGAGATCAGCAAGCTTTCTGTATCTCTCTTCGTGGCGTTTTTCTATTGCGCCAACGCCTGCAAATTTGGCAGCGATTTCCAAAAAGCCCTCTTCTTTTGCTTCTTTTGCCATTCTTTCATACATCTCTGTCCACTCTCCGTGCTCGCCAGCAGCTGCATCAAGCAAGTTTTCTAATGTTGAAGGAACATCTCCACCGTGCAGATATTTGAACCAGAGCTTTGCGTGCTCTTTTTCGTTGCCTGAGGTCTCTTGAAAAATCTCGGCGATTTGCTCATAGCCTTCTTTCTTTGCTTTTGAAGCATAGTAAAGATATTTGTTGGTTGCTTGGCTTTCACCAGCAAAAGCTTCTCTTAAATTTTTTTCTGTTTTTGAACCTTCTAGTTTCATATTTTCCTCCTTTAACACTATATATTCTACACATTTTTTAATTCCTTGTCAAATGTTTTAGCATAATATTTTTTGGCTTTTCTAAAAGATGTTAGTTATATTTTCATAACCTAGTTAATCTGTTTTATATTATTGATTTTAATTGTTTGTCATGTTCATGCCCTGTTTTTTAAGGTTTTAGTTTTTTGATTCGGCATAATATACAAGTTTTATATTTTATTGAGCTTTGACGATATACTTCCTTCCATACAGAACTTTTATTTTATGTAAGACATATATATCGCAGCTGATCGTTTGTTTTATGAACTTGCCGCTTTTCAATTGCTTGTTTTTTTTAACATTCGGGTTCGTGCTCTACTATCAATAAGCTTTACACATGGATTGTTTATATAATGAAAAGCCTGCTGTAATCGCAAATAGTGGGTGGAGCAAAATTGGTTTTTATAAATTTGCTTTTGATTTTAAATTTGAATATTTTTTTATTCTTTGAAAGAATATCTTATAACTTAGGTCGAACCAAATGTGATGTGTTGTGCGCACCTGTATTAATACAAACTATAATGTCATTTTTAAAATTACCAATATGCCTTTTGTTTTTATTTTTTAAATTATTTTCGCAAGTATTACTTTTATATTGTTTTGCAACACCTCTATATTGTCTTACATAAAAACAATCTAAAAAACTTCAATAACTAATTTATTTTTTTATTAAACATTTTTTTCTTATGTTTTGCCCATGATATTTTTGTTATATTCCAATTTTTAGTTGAGTTTGTCAAATGTTATTATCAGCAAAATATTATTTTTGCTTGCCTTTAAGCTAGCTTTGCCAAATATTTATTAACAATAAAACTTTAATTTTTGTAATACCATTTTTGAAACTGAGTTTTTATACTTTTTATTCAAAAAAAATACAAGCGCACTTGACTTTTTAGCTAAAATCAACGTTTTTTGCTTGCCCAGTGTTTCACGTGAAACATAAACTTACTTTAAAATTTATAGTTGCTCCAAAACATTATACTTATAGAAAGCAATATAAAAAAGGATGTTTCACGTGAAACATCCTTTAAGGCTTTTAGGTTTATTACTGTTTATTTAGAAGGGTTATCATATCAGCTATACGATCAAGATCATCGCGGTTATAGTAATCAATATAAATTCTGCCTTTATTGTCGTTGCCGATTGCCGATACTTTCGTTCCCAAAACTCTTTGCATGGTTTGAATAAGCTCTCTCAGTTCAATAGATTGATTTGGCTGAAATTTGGTTATTGTCACTGGGTGCTGCAGCTTTTTAACCGCTTTTTCAAGATCACGAACCGTCCATTTATCTTTTACGGCTTGATTGGCAAGTTTAAGCTGCATAATGTGATCTTCTATAACCACCAAAGCTCTTGCGTGGCCAGCAGAAAGCTTTCCTTCTTCGACCATAGTCATAACATCTGGATAAAGCGTGAGCAATCTCAAAGCATTTGCAACATTTGGCCTGCTTTTACCAATTCGTTCAGCAACGGCCTCTTGCGTGAGTTTATATTCTTCCATAAGCTGCTTGATCGCTCGTGCTGCCTCGATTGGATTCAAATCCTCTCTTTGAAGGTTTTCGATAATTGCGATCTCTTTGATCTGCCTGTCAGAATACCTCTTTATCACAGCAGGTATTTTGTCAAGACCAGCTCGTTTTGCAGCTCTAAATCTACGCTCACCCGCGATAATCATATAAGATCCGTCACCGTTGTCATTTATGACTATTGGTTGGATAACTCCATGGATCTTAATTGAAGAAGCAAGTTCATTTAAAGCCTCTTCATCAAAGTTTTTTCTTGGCTGGTTCGGATTTGTTTTGATCAAGCCAAGCTCGACCATATCAACTCCATTTTTTTCGCTTTTTTGCTGAGTTTTTTCAGGGCTTGTCTTTTCCACCTCTTCGTCATACATTGCGAAAAGCGACTCTAAACCTCTGCCCAATCCTTTTTTAACTGCCATGATTATTTTCCTCCTCTAACCTTTATTTTCGTATGTTTAGTTATACTTTTATACTTAATTTTGTTTCTATTCAAAAACTCTTCGGCAAGTGAAAGATACGCTTCCGCTCCTTTTGAAGCTGGATCGTAAAGCACGATTGGCAGGCCGTGGCTTGGGGCTTCAGCCAGGCGGATGTTGCGTGGAATATAGGTCTCATACACCTTGCTTTTAAAAAATCTGATGATCTCTTGGCTGACCTGATTGATCAAATTTGAGCGGTTATCCTTCATCGTTCGCACAACGCCTTCCACATCAAGGTCTGGATTCAAATGCAGTTTGACAAGTCTGATCGTGTTCATAAGCTGAGTAAGACCGTCCAAAGCGTAAAATTCGCACTGCATAGGGATGATCACACTGTCAGATGCGGTCAGAGCATTGACAGTCAAAAGGCCCAAGGAAGGCTGACAATCAATCATTATGAAATCATAACTATCCTTAATATTTTCAAGTATGTTTTTCAAAGTATATTCTCTGTTTTGTTTTGAAACGAGCGAAATTTCAGCCGCAGCAAGATCGACGGTTGAAGGGATAATGTCCAGGTTTTCGATTTGTGTTGGCAAAATTGCCTCCTCAATCGAGCACTCGTTGTCAATCAAGTCATAAATCGTTTTTAGCCCTTTCTTTTTTTCAATACCAACACCACTCGTCGCGTTGCCCTGTGGGTCAAGATCCAAAATTAATATCTTTTGACCCATAACTGCAAGATAAGCAGAAAGATTGACGCAGGTCGTCGTCTTTCCAACTCCGCCTTTTTGGTTGGTGAATGAAATAACTTTTGCCATAAACACCTCTTTTGTCGTAAATTTTTCTTATTTTATAGAATTATAGCACATATTTTCATGTTTTGAAAGCATTAAAGCGGTTTTTTTCGAGGAAGATTGCCACCTCGTGGAAAATTATGCGGTGACGACACAACTTTTTTTACCGTAATAAGCGTTCTCAGGTTGTCAAAAATCGAGTATTTTGTCATCTCTTCAATCTGTCCGCCCAAAATTTTCAGAGCCTCAGAGGACTTTTCGACCTCTTCAAAGCAGTTTCCGCCTTTATAAATTATCGCTCTGCCTCCAATTTTTAAAAAAGGCAAAAGATATTCGAGCAGGGTAGGAAGCTCTGCAACAGCGCGCGCAGTGACACAATCAAACTCAGCTTTTTTCTGAAAATCCTCAATTCGCGAATGAATTGCGATGATATTGTTTAGTTTTAGCTCATTTTTTAGCGAATTTAAAAAATTTACCCTTTTGTTTAGACTGTCTACCAGTGTTATTTCAAGCTTTGGGTTTAAAATTGCCAAAACAACGCCAGGAAAACCTGCGCCTGCGCCGACATCCAAAACCTTGCCGTAAAAATATTGAGTAGCAACGGCGCTGTCGATAAAATGCTTGATGACAACGTCTTCAAAATCTTTTATAGCGGTCAGATTGTATTTTTCGTTTTCTGCCATAAGAAAATTGTAAAATTTCAAAAGTTTTTCCGCCTGCTTGTCAGAAATTTTTATTCTTGCCTTTTCAAAAAGTTCTTTAATTTTTTGTGTCATGCTTTTCACCCTCAAATTTTTTAATCAAAACCGACAAAACTGCGATGTCCGCTGGCGATACGCCAGAAATTCGCGAAGCCTGCCCCAGATTTTCAGGTCTGACCTCACTCAATTTTTGAATTGTTTCGATTTTTAATCCCTTTTGTTTTGAAAAATCAAAGTTTTTCGGTATTTTCACTTCTTCGGTTTTTTGAGCTTTTTTAATATCTTCATTTTGCTGTTTTAAGTATCCCTCAAATTTGACAATCAAATTTAATTCGGCAATTATTTCGTCGGAAAACTCAGAAAAAACTCCAAATTCTTCATTGACTTTTTTTGCATCTAAATTTGATCTTTTTATTGCTTCTTTTACTGAAATAGAGTTTTTTGGAGGATTTTCTCCGTATTTTTTAAAAAATTTAATCAATTTTTCGTTAATTTTTAATTTTTCGCTCAATTTTTCATAGGCTTTTTTAAGGTTTTCTTTTTTCTTTAAAAACCTGTTATATCTCGCCTTGCTGACAAGTCCAACATCTCTGCCAATTTGTGTTAAGCGAAGGTCGGCGTTATCCTGCCTGAGTGAGAGGCGATATTCCGCTCTGCTGGTCATCATTCGATAGGGCTCATTTGTGCCTTTTGTGACAATGTCGTCAATCAAAACGCCGATATAGCCTTCTCCTCGTGAAATGATGAGGGGAGTTTTGTTTTCAAGTTTTAATGCCGCGTTTATGCCTGCCACTATGCCTTGTGCAGCGGCTTCCTCATATCCACTTGTTCCGTTGATCTGACCTGCGAAAAATAAGCCACTGTGCAATTTGCTTTCAAGCGAAAGCGAAAGCTGTTGGGGATCTATGCAATCATATTCGATCGCGTAGGAGTCTCGCATTATCTCGGCATTTTCAAGCCCTTTCACAGAGTGGATCATCTGCTCCTGAATGTCGGTTGGCATAGAGGTCGAAAAGCCCTGGATATAAATTTCGGAGGTAGAAAGCGATTCCGGCTCCAAGAAAAGTTGGTGGCGGTCTTTGTCGGCGAACCTGACTATTTTAGTTTCGATCGAAGGACAATAGCGAGGTCCAATTCCTGTAATTTCGCCCGAAAGAGAGGGCGCTTTGTCGAGATTGTTTTGAATAATTTCGTGCGTTTTTGGGTTTGTATAGGTCAGGTAGCACTCCACTTTGTTTTTGATCTTTTTGGTTGTCATAAACGAAAACGGTTGAATATTCTCTTCGCCCGGCTGTTTTTCCAAAATTTCAAAATTGACGCTGCGAGCGTTGACTCTTGCAGGCGTTCCGGTTTTGAACCTTAAAAGTTTGTAGCCTAGCTCTTTTAAAGAATTTGAAAGTTTTTTGGCATTTTTAAAGCCGTTTGGGCCGACGTTTTCTGTGTATTTTCCTATAATAATTCTGCTGTTGAGATAAACTCCTGTGGCAAACACGACGACGTCAGCTTCAAATTCGTCGCCAACCGCCGTTTTAACGATTTTTTTGTCTCCGTCAAGTAAAACTCTTTCCGCCTCGCCCTGCTTTAAAAACAGGTTAGGGCAAGACTCCACCACCTTTTTCATCTCTGTGTGATATTGCTGTTTGTCGGCCTGAGCGCGCAGACTTTGAACCGCAGGACCTCTGCCTCGATTTAAAACCCTCATCTGAATCGCTGTCTTGTCTGCAATGATGCCCATCTGTCCGCCAAGAGCGTCTATTTCAGAAACAAGTTGGCCTTTGGCTGTGCCTCCAATCGACGGATTGCACGCCAAAAAAGCCACCGCATCCAAGCTTATCGTAAGCAGCAGTGTTTTGTGGCCTTTTCTTGCAAGAGCGAGTGCCGCCTCACATCCAGCGTGACCTGCTCCTATAACTATCGCTTCAAAACTCTGTTTCATCATTTTCCCACACAAAAACGCGAAAAGATGAGGTCGATTATGTCCTCATTTTCGGTTTCTCCCGTTATCTTTCCAAGCGTTTGCCAAATATTTTTTATGATAAGAGACAAAATTTCCATGCTCTCGCTTTTTTCCGAAATCGCCTGTTTTGTTTGCTTTAAAGCCTCTTTCAAAATTTCAAGTTGGCGCTCGTTTGCCAAAACTGAGGCGTTGAAATTGAAATCTTCTCCTATCGTTTTTTGCAGAATGCTTTCTTTCAAAAATTGCAGGTTTTTTTTGTCTTTTGCCGAAACCTCAATTTCATCGTTCATTTTTTCTAAAACTCGCTTCTTGTCGCTTTTGTTGACGACAAAAAGGTGAGGCTGCTTTAAAGAATTTATGATCTTTTTGTCATCGGAAGAAAGCTTTTCGCTGCCGTCTAAAACCACCAAGACAAGGTCGGCATCTTTCAGCATTTTTTTGCTCTTTTCAATTCCAATCTTTTCGACCAGATCGTCACTTTCTCGAATCCCTGCCGTGTCAAAAAAGTTAAATCTCACGCCTTTAAAATCTGCCTTGGCTTCGACGATATCTCGCGTGGTGCCCTCAATTTCAGTGACGATCGCCTTTTCTTCTCCGATGAGGGCGTTGAGCAGACTGCTTTTGCCAACATTCGTTCTTCCAACGATTGCAACATTGATGCCTGACTTGACAAATTTAAGCTGTTCTGAATTAGAAATCAACACTGAAAGTTCTGTTTTTATAACTTTCAAACTTTTTATTATATTGTCAATCAAAACCTCAAAATCGACCTCTTCTGGATAATCCAAGCTGACTTCAATCTCAGCCAAGATATCTTTTAATTTATGCTGCAAAAGCTTTACTTTTTGATTTAGCTCGCCGTCAGCAGAGGCGAGGGCCGCTTTGAGTTCTGCCTCGCTTTCGCTGTTGATCTCTTCGATTATTCCCTCAGCTTCATCAAGACTGATTTTGCCGTTCAAAAATGCGAGTTTGGTAAATTCTCCTGGCTCGGCAAGTTGCGCGCCTGCTTGAAGAAGTTTTTGCTGCACAAGCTGGGTTAAAACGATTCCTCCGTGAAGATGAAGCTCCACCATATCTTCACCTGTGTAGGAGTTTGGCGCCTCAAAAAACACCATGAGGCATTTTTCAAAACTGCTGCCAAGGTCAAATTTTCCGAGTGCCATTTTTCGTGGTTGCAACTTTTGTTTTTTTAAGGGCGTGAAAAATTTTTGCGCTATTGTGAGCGCATTTTTTCCACTCATTCTGACGATAGAAATTGCGCTCTTTGCGAGCGGCGTTGAAATTGCAACAATCGTCTTCATGACTTAGATTATATCACACTTTTTTGTTAATAACAATTGTTTTTTTGCAAGAAAAAAGCGGCAGTAAGCCGCTTAGTCTTTGTATTCTCTTGGAAAGATAATCAAATATCGCTTTGGTTCGGTGCCTTTTGACATCGTTGTGACTTTATCGTTGTCTTGAAGCGCCAAGTGGATAATTCTTCTTTCGCTGGCGTCCATCGGTTCCAGCCTTGCATATCTTCCGGTTTTAGCCACCTTTGCCGCCATGCGGTATGCAAGTTTTCTGAGTGAGTCTTCTCTCTTTTCGCGATAGCCGCAGATGTCGAGCAAAACTCTCTTGTCCTCTCTTTTGCAAATCGTCGACATCAGATAGGAGAGAGCAAAAAGTGCCTCGCCGCGATAGCCGATGAGCTCGCCCAAATCCTCACCGTCGAGGATAATTTTTTTGACATCCTCATCTTCAATCTCGGTTATCTCTGCGCTCTTGCCAAAAGCCTTAACAAGCCCTTTGACAAACTCGGTGCAGCTTGGCCTTTCGCGTTTTTCATCAGAACGAATTTTCTCTTCTTCTTTTTCTTCTTTTTTCTCTTGTTTTTCTTTTTCTTTTTTAGCTTTCTTTTCTAGCTTTTCTCTTTCTTTCTTCTCTTTTTTGTCATCATCGTCATCATCATCTTCATCTTTGTTATCGTCTTTGTCGTCATCATCATCATCGTCGTCATCTTCGATTTTTTTAAGCGCCTCTTTCTCTCTTTCTTTTTCGCGTTTTTCGTATTTTTCTATCGCGTCCTCTGAAATTGAAACGACAACTTTGGCCTTTTTAAAGAGCCCGCCCTCGCTGATGATTTTGATGTCCACATCTTCGCGTGGCGCTTTAAGTTCGAACAGTGCGTTTTCGATCGCCTGCTCTATGTTTCTTCCTGTTGCTTCAACACTGCGTGTCATATTTTTTTCCTCCTTAAAGTGATTGTATCACTTTCTTCTGTATTCTACAACTGATTTTCGCTTTTCTTCTTCTTTCTTTTCCTGACGAGCTTCCCACTTGTTGATTATGAGGTTTTCAAGAGGGGTGAGCGCCGCACTGATTGCCTGGCTTGTCACCATGTAGATAGCAAACACGGAGTTATAGAATATCGCAAAAATTCCCATGATGAGAGGCATGACTATCATCATAACTTTTGAGCCAGGTGCCTTGGTTTTTGGCGCGCCTTTTTGTCTGTTTGTCAGGTTGCCTATCCAAATTGCAAGCATCGAAATGCCGATGCTGAGCACTGCCAAAATCAAATAACCGTTCACTCTGCCTACTCTTTCACTCAAACTCGGCATAAACGAGTTGTAGATCACTCTTTCTTGCTCGCTCACATTGTTGGAGCCGATTTCACCGACAAACTCATCATAGGTGAAGATCGAATTTTTGAAAGGCGAGTCTGCAATCCAATAGTTTTCAATCCACAAAAATTTTGAGCTTTCTGGGCTGTTTTGATAGCAGGTGACTATATATCTTGAAGAAAAATCGTCTATCGCTTGTTTGTAGGTCGTTCCTGCGATCGCTTCGTCTCCAATATATCGAGCCTCATAAACCTGACTTCCGTCCTCGTTTGTTATCGGCTCGCCGCTTTCATTCGTCTGTGCGATAGGATAAACAAACTTTGTTGCAAGATCATATATTGCTTGGTCTGACGAGACAACCACTTTAACAGGCTGCCCGTTTTCGTCGGTGACAACATTGCCATTTTCGTCAGTTTGATTTTGATCGGTTGAATATGAAAAATCGGTTTTGTAAATTTCTCTTGCAATCTCCTCTTCATTTGCGTCTTTTGCTATGATATAGCCGTCAGTTGCTTCAAAGGTGAGAGACGAATAATTTTCAAAATAGCCTGTGATATCGTTTTCTGCGACATCGTCGTTGTTTTTTTCATAAACCTCATTTGTCAGGTTTAAAACATTTGCATAGTTGTATTTTAGATAATCGTATTGCTGACTGATTTTGTAGTCTGCCATCGAGTTAATGCCGGCAAACAGGGTGAAGAATATTGTCAGGTTGAGTGCCAAAAACACGAGCATAAACAAGCAGCTTCCCATCATCGAATAGTTGTGTTTTCGATAAAGCTCTTGCGTTTTTTGATTCAGCAGATTTCTGTCGGCGCCGTAACGGGTTTTGAGTTTTTCAAGCTCTGGCTGAATTTTTGCTTGGATGCGCATATTTTTTTTGTTGATCTTTTTGTTGATCGTTTCAAACGGCGCCCAAATCAGCTTTATTATAAGCGTGATCAAAACTATTGCAAGTATATAACTTCCAACGCCACCTTCAAACGCTTTTATTATCGTCTGCCAAACACCTGTCGGCTCAGAAACTGACAGAAGGCCTGTTATAAAAGCCATCTAGAATCTCCTTTTATGTTAATAGGAACAGGGTCATAGCCATGCTGTTTGCAAAATGGCGAACATCTGCAAATTCTTTTAACTCCAATTGCAAAGCCTTTGAAAGGTCCAAACTCTTTGACCGCTTGAAGAAAATATGTCGAACAGCTTGGAGAAAATTTGCAAACTTTTGGAAGCAGAGGAGAGATACACCACTTGTAAAAATAAACGGGAATATAAAGCACAAGCTTGAACGGATAAAGGATATATTTCATTTTTTTATGCTTGCCACCTTGAAAATCTTTTTCACTTCTTCTTGCAAAGTCAAAAAGTCTATCTCCGCCGCTCCTGGTCTTGCCATAATGACATAATTGAAATAGTCTTTTGGCAAATTTTTTCTTCGGACGATTTCTTTTAGTCTTCTTTTAAGTTTGTTCCTCTTGTTTGCCTTTCCTATTTTTTTTGAAACAGCATAACCAATTTTAAAATTTTTAAATCTGCTCTCAACTGAAAAAAGGGTCAAATGTTCGGAATTATATCTCTTTCCCTTTCGATAAATGTATGAAAATTGTTTGTCTTTTTTCAGTCTATGATCCATCACTTTTCCTTTAAGCTGCGATCTTTTTTCTGCCGCGAGCTCTTCTTCTTTTCAAAACGTTTCTGCCGCCCTGAGTGCGCATTCTTTCTCTAAAACCATGCACTTTTTTTCTTTTAGCTTTTTTAGGCTGATAAGTTCTTTTCATAGCATCCTCCTTGTAGTCTAGCGTCGCTTATTTAACAAGTTTAAATAAACTTTTGATAGTATATAATTTTTTGGCGAGTTTGTCAACTTTATTTTAGTGAGAATTTTTTTGTATTTTGATTTGTTTTGTTTTTGTTTGTAAATGGCTTTTTAAAATTTGTGAAACTGTCTTTGACAATTTGTTTAAATATTTGCCAGAAATCTTTTTGCAAGAAAACTTTGGCAATTTTTTAAACGTTTTGTGATTTGTAATCACAAACTATCTTTTATCAAAAAAAACACCATCTCTGGTGTTTTTATCTTTTTTGAAGGTTTTGCGTTTGAGAAAGTTTTGTATTCTTCTTTTGCTCGTTAAACAAAATTTTGCTTAGTTTAATTAAACATTCTCACTGGCAGCACGAGATACAAAAATTCGTCGCCTTCGGTTGGAACTATCACGCAAGGGTTTGAAGGTGAGTTGAGGCAGAGCTTTACAAACTCGTCAGAATTTGCTTTTAAAACTTCAAGTATAAAGCGTGGGTTGAAAGCTATTGCCACGTCTTTGCCGTTTAAAACCGCTGAGATCTTTTCTTTGATGTTTCCTATTTCAGAGTTAGAGGTGAGAGTCAAAGAATTTTCTTTCAAATCAAATTTGACAAAGTTGTTTTGCCCAACCTTGCTCAAAAGCGAAACTCTTTCAAGCGCGTCTTCAAGCTGCATTTTGTTTACTACCACATATGTTTCATAGTTGACTGGGATGATCTGTTTGTAGTTGACAAAATCACCTTCAAGCAGCCTTGAAATTATCTTTGTGTCAACTGTGTCTATCATGATTGCGTTGGAGTCGATGTAGATATTTATGATATCATCACTGTCGTCAAGCAGCTTGCTGATTTCGTTCAAAGATCTCGTTGGAACAACGATAGACTTTCTGATATTCGCGCTCGCTTTCTTTTTTACGAGGGCAAGTCTGTATCCGTCGAGCGCAACCGTTGTTATCTCTTTTTGAGAGATATCAAAAAGCACGCCTTTCAAAATTGGACGAGAATCATCGAGCGCAACAGAAAAGATCGTTTTGTTGATGAGCGCTCGCAGATCTTTTTGGCTGACTCCAAACCACTCGTCGGTTTTGAGTTTTTTAAACCCCGGATACTCGACTGGGTTATAGCACTGAATGATGCTCTCGTTTCCGTCATAACGAATGAGAAGCTGATTTTTTTCGTTCACTTCAAGCTCGATGTCAGATGAAGAAAGTTTTTTTACAAACTCTGTGATAAACTTTCCTGGAACAACCGTCTCTCCTTCAATCTTCACGTCCGCTTTGATTTTCTTTTCAATAGAAAGGTCGGTGTCTGTGGCACTCAATGTCAAGGTGTTATCCTCCGCCACAATCTTAATTCCTTCCAAAATAGGGTTTGTGATTTTGTTTGAAATAGCTTTGCTCACTCTCAAAAAAGCCTCTGAAAGTTCAAGTCCAACGCAGTTTAATAACATTTTTTCCTCCTTTATTTAAACGCCGAAAAGCGCGCTCTCTTTTGTTTTTATTATTTCATAAATTCGTAATAGTATTAGTAGTGTGATGTGTAAATGTTGATAACTTCGATTTTTTCTAAATATAGATTTTTGGTGTCGTTATTTTGTCAAAAGTGACACTATATATAGATGAAAGTTTTGTGGATAACTTTGTGGAAAAGTTGGAAAGATGGCTTTGATTTATCCACTTTTCAACATCTTTTTGATTTCTCCGACAAAGGTTTGAATTTTTCGATTTGTTTTCATTTCGGATGAAATCTTGTCGCGAGAGTGCATGATAGTTGTGTGATCGCGGCCTCCAAAGATCTTGCCTATTGTGACGAGTGGAAGCTCGAGCATCTCACTTATCATATATATAGCGATCATCCTTGGCTCAACGATCTCTTTGCTTTTCTTTTTGCCGGTGATGTCATCCTTTGAAATGTCAAAATATTCACACACTGCGCTGATGATCTGATCTGCGTTTGAGCCGCCCTCATTTTTTTCGTCATATTTGTCTGAAAAGGCCTCTCTAACGTCGCTGAGATCTGCCTCAGATTTGCCAATCAGGTTTGAAAGAAAGCAAACTTTTGAAAGCATGCCTTCAAGCTCCCTGACGTTCGAGTCGATGTGTTCGGCGATATAACTGAGAGCCTCGTCGGTTATCGAGCATTTTTCAAGCTGGCACTTTTTTCGCAAGATTGCAACTCGCGTTTCAAAATCTGGTGGTTGAAGATCTTGTATCAAACCCATTGTAAAGCGCGAGCGCAGCCTCTCTTCCAGTGTTTCAATCTCTTTTGGAGGTCTGTCTGACGCGATAATGATCTGCTTTCCAAATTGGTGAAGATCGTTGAAAGTGTGAAAGAACTCCTCCTGCGTGCTGGTCTTTTTGCTGATGAACTGTATGTCGTCGACGATCAAAACATCAACATTGCGATATTTTTCGCGAAACTGCGAGTTGGTTTTGTTTTTGATTGAAGAGCCGAGGCTTTCGATATAGTCGTTTGTGAATTGTTCGCAAGTGACATATTTGACTTTCATTTGAGGTGAGGACTCTCGAATGTAATTTCCTATCGCGTGAAGAAGGTGAGTTTTTCCAAGTCCAACTCCGCCGTAGATGAACAGTGGGTTAAAGCTCTTTCCTGGGTTTTCTGCCACCGCTCTTGCCGCAGCATAAACGGTTTGATTGCATTTTCCCACGACAAAGTTTCCAAAAGTGTATTTTGGATTGAAAGGGTTTTTGGTTGTTTCAACTTCGTTGTTAGAAAGATTTGGGCTGTTTTTTGCCAGGTAGTCCTTTTCTTCATTTGGGTCGAGAATGTCGATTTCCACATCCTCGCCAAAAACCTCATTTGCAACCGATTTGAGTTTGTCGAAGTAGTTTTTGAGTATTTGGTTTTTTGCAAAGCTCGATTTGGTTGAAAGAACCAGCGTTTTGTTTTGCGAAAAATCGACAACTTTCAAAGGCTTAAACCACATAACAAAAGACACATTGGATACTGAAAGCTCCAATTTGTCCAAAAGTTGTTGCCAAAGTTTGTTTAGTTCCTGCATAAATTACCTACTCGAATATTTTACTAAACAAAACAAAGATTGTCAAGCAAAGAAAGCTTGTTTGAAAACTAATTTCGTGATATACTATTGTCATGAAAATAAACCGGCTTTCGCTCAAAAACTTTCGCAACTATCAAAGTTTGACGATCGGCTTTGACGAAAAGATGAACTCTCTCTGCGGAAAAAACGCCCAAGGCAAAACCAACTTGATTGAGGCGATCTTTTTTGCGTGCATCGGAAAAAGCTTTCGCACAAGCAAAGAAAAGCAGCTTATAAAGTGGGGAGAAGAAGCAGCAAGGATAACTCTTTTTGCCTCCAACGACATTAGAACAAAAAAGATAGAGGTTTTGCTTCAAACCTCTCAAAAAAAATCGGTGAAGATGGATGGGCTTCCTATAAGAAGAATAGGCGATGTTTTGGGCGAAGTGCCAGTCGTGTTTTTTTCTCCTGACGAGCTTAAACTTGTTAAAGAAAGCCCAGAAGAGCGCCGCAAATTTATGAACATCGACATATCTCAAACAAACAAGCGCTATTTTTATCTGCTTTCGCGATACGAAAAGATCCTCGAAAGCCGCAACAAACTTTTGAAAACAACAAAGGATTTTTCAGTTTTAAAAGAGAGCGTTCAGATTTGGGACAAAGCGCTCGCTATGGCAGGGATCAAAATAATAAAAGAAAGAGAAAAGTTTATCCAAAACATTCAGCCCTTTGCAAGCAAAGCACATGAATATATTTCGGGTGGAGAAAAACTTTCGCTCGTATACAAAAAGCCAGAGATTGAAAGCGAAGAGGAATATATCAAAAAGCTGTCAAAAACTCTTGAAAAAGACTTCAAGTTTGGCTACACGACCTTTGGCCCTCACAGAGATGACATCGACATCTTTTTAAACGGTCAGGAGGTCAAAAGTTTTGGATCGCAAGGACAGCAGCGAACGGCGGCGCTTTCGCTTAAACTTGCCGAGCTTGAAATAATCAAAAACGAAACTGGCGAGTATCCGATATTGATCCTCGACGATGTGTTTTCAGAGCTCGACGCTGTGCGAAGAAAGAGGCTCGTCAAATTCACCTCGCGCTGTCAGACTTTTATCACAACCACCGACGAAAGCTTGTGCGAGGGCAAAATTATTCGCGTGACAGACGGCAAAGCCGAATAATTTGTTGACAAAACAGGTCTATTAAGTCTAAAATAAAAACACCTAGGAGAAAAGATGAAAGCAAATATTTACAGAACCAACAATTGCGGCGAACTTCGCCTTTCGGATGTCGGCAAAGAGGTCAGACTTTCTGGCTGGATTAACACGGTTCGCAAACTTGGAGGAATAACCTTTTTGACACTGAGAGACAACTTTGGCCTGACCCAAGTGATTTTGCGCGATGAAAAACTTTTGAGCGGGCTTTCAAAAGAGAGCGTCATCAAAGTTGAAGGCAAGGTTGTTGAAAGAGAAAGCAAAAACTTTAAAATGCCAACAGGTGAAATTGAAGTTGAGGCAAAAAAAGTGACTTTGCTAGGCAAATGCCAAAACGTTTTGCCTTTTGAGATTACCGAAGCGCCTCAAACCAAAGAGGAGCTGCGCCTCAAATACAGATTTTTGGATTTGCGAAATCCAGAGCTTCATGAGAGAATTTTGAAAAGAGCGCAGATTTTAAAGTTTGTCAGAGACAGGCTCACAGAGCTTGGTTTTGTTGAGTTTCAAACGCCAATCCTTGCCAACACCTCGCCGGAAGGAGCGCGAGACTTTATCGTTCCAACAGTCTATGCACCAGGCGAATTTTATGCACTTCCGCAGTCGCCTCAACAGTTCAAACAGCTTTTGATGACAAGCGGATTTGACAGATATTTTCAAATTGCGCCGTGTTTTAGAAACGAGGCAGCTCGCGCCGACAGAACCCCTGGCGAGTTTTATCAGATAGACATGGAGATGTCGTTTGCAACACAGGATGATGTTTTTGAGGTTTGCGAAACGCTTGCAACCGAGATATTTGAAAAGTTTTCTGACTACAAGGTTTGCAAAACTCCGTTCAAACGCATAAAGTGGGCGGATGCTATGCGCGACTATTGCACAGACAAACCAGATCTTCGCAATCCTCTTCGTGTTCAAGACGCCACCGAGTTTTTTGATAAAACCGAGGTAGGCTTTTTAAAAGGTAAAACTGCAAAACTCATCAAAGCCAAAGCTGCAGAAAAATCTCGCAAGTTTTTCGACGAGCTTTCAACCTTTGTGATAAGTTTGGAAGGCAAGGGCCTTGCATGGGCTAAAATGCTGAATGGTGAGCTTTCCGGCAGCTTCGTCAAAGCTTTGAAAGAGGATGAAAAGGCGAGATTTATTAAAGAATTTGAGATTGCAGACGGAGACGCCGTTTTCATCATTGCAGACGAAAAGGACAAGGCGACAAAACTTGTTGGAACGCTCAGAAACGAGCTCGGTGAAAGGCTCGACCTGCTTGATAAAAACGCAATAGAAATGTGCTGGATAGTCGACTTTCCGTTCTACGAAAAAAACGAAGAGACCGGCAAGCCGGACTTTGCTCACAACCCATTTTCGATGCCTCAGGGAGAGATGAAAGCACTTAGCGAAAAGGATCCGTTTGAAATTGTGGCATATCAATATGACCTTGTTTGCAACGGCTATGAAATGCTCTCTGGTGCAATACGAAATCACGACCCTGAAATTATGGTAAAGGCGTTTGAGATCGCAGGTTATCCAAAAGAGGTGGTGGAGCAAAAGTTTCCAGCCCTTTACAACGCATTCCATTATGGCGCGCCGCCTCACGCGGGCTGTGCATTCGGCTTTGATCGTATGCTTATGCCGATCATGCATCAAGACTCAATCCGTGAGGTTATCGCCTTTCCATTAAACAAAAACGGCAGAGACCTTTTGATGGGCTCGCCGTCAGTTCCAACAGAAGAACAGCTCAAAAGCTGTGGAATTAAAATTGACAAAAAAGAAAAATAAAAAAAAGCTGCGCTTTTTACGGCGCAGTTTTTATTTGGCTAAAACGTTTTAGTTTTTGCAATAATTGTTGAAATAGTCAAAACCAGCTATGTTTTTTGCGTCTTTCTCCCACTTTAAATATGAACAAAGCTCGTCTAATTTGTTTTGATAGATATACTCATATTTCTCGCCGGCAACTTCGACAAAGGCGTCGCGAACTTCATCATATCTCAAAAAGTCAGAAGGCAGTCTTGACAAAAAGGCTTTCTTGTTTTTTAACTGAACAGAGGTTTGAACAGGAGAATCCAAGCTCGTCTCAAGCGTCGCACAAATCACATTTGCAAGGTTGTCTTTTTCTTTTTTAGACAGTTGCTCGAAAAGAAGATGCTCTAAGCCTTTTTCAAAAATGTAGGATATTTTTTCATGTGGAGTTTTTAAAGTGATGCAAAACTCGTTTGATTTTGAGGAAAATTTAAAGTCAGGAGCATTTTCAAAAAGGTTTTCTTCTTGAATTTCAAGAGAATTTTTCAGGAGCAAATCCTCATCAGTTTCTGAAACTTCGGATGATGTGTTTTGCAGATAGTTTTTAAGAAGCTGCAACTTTTGATCAAAGATTGTTCTTGTTCTGTTTGCGGTGTTATTCAAAAACAGCTCTCTGGTTTTTTCATATCTCAAAAATCCGGCAGGGATAGCGTTCAAAAGCTTTTCCTGTCTTCTGTTTGAATAGTTAAAAAACTTGCCATTGCCTTTCAAAATCGCAATGATGACAAGATTTGCTCTGTCCATCTGAGCGCTTGAAAGCACCGAAAGATCGCACTCATCAGGGTTTTTGAATTTGAACACCTCTTTTGGGTGTTTTGTCTTTATTTTCAAAACGCCTCGACGCAAAGTGACCTTTGCCTTAAAACTTCTGCTTGTTCCATTTTTGCCAAGCAAAACACCGTTATCTTTTTTTGCTCTGTATTTTAGCTTCATTTTTTTCTCCTGCGATAATTATATCACACAAAAATTGCCTCGTCAATACCCAAAATATATAAAGATATTGCAAAAAAAGAGTGTTTTTGACAATTGTCTGTGAGCATCTCTATTATCAAGCCTTAAATGATTATGATGACGGAAATCTAAAACGATAAACAAGAGCAAAAAAATTTGTTCTAACGAATAAAAAAAACAACCGTGATCAGTTGTTTTTAACAAGCACTTTTGCCTTTTGGTGTCAAATTGGTTTTGTTTAATAAAGAAAAACTCTATTTCTTTTTCTGGCGCCTCCTGTAGGATTCGAACCTACGACCTGTCGGTTAACAGCCGAATGCTCTACCGCTGAGCTAAAGAGGCAGACTTGAAAGCAAATGGGTTTGCGAATTGCCGCATGACAATTCGCAATCTTTTGTGCTTTGCAAACAATTAGGGAGGGAAAAAACTGTTTGCGAGATAAAGTATAACACCTTCGCAAAAACTTGTCAATTATTTTGTGCAAAAAAATTTCAAAGCAGGCAAAAATTGTTTTATGGACACTTTTTTTGCGGCGATCATCGCTGCGTTTTCTGTGAGTGGATGTTTTAAGGGTTTGGTGAAAAGCGGATTTTCTTTGCTCGGTTTTGTTATTGCTCTTGTGCTATCGATATTTTGCGCAAAAGGGCTAGTTTCAATTTTGCAAGAAAGAGGTTTTTTGCGCAGTCAACTTGAAAGCGTTGCAAATTTTTCGTTAGGAAGGATAGATGAGGAGCTTTTGACGCAACAATTTTCTTCTCAATTCGAAATGGCAGAGTTTGTCAAAAGTTTGAATGCAAACGAACTTTCAAAAGAGTGGTTAAGAGAAATAATAGAAGAGCACAAGTTTGAAGGCAGCTGTTCGGTAAAGCAGATCGTCTTTCCGCGGCTTGAAAGAGAGGTTTTATCCGTCGGCATTTTTGTTTTGCTTTTGATAGTTTTTTATTTTTTAGCAAAGCTTGTTTTAAATTTTTTGACAAAAACGATAAGGCTACACTTTTTTGTGTTCACAAACAGAGTCGCAGGCTTTATTTTTGGAGCGGTGCTGGGCGGCCTTGTTTGTTTTGTTGCGATAAGTGCTGCTCTGGTTTTATTTCGCGGCATGCTTTTTTCAGAGCTGACAGAAAAACTTTTGCAAAGCCAGCTCGCTTCAAACATCTATCAAAACTATGCTTTCAAGTTTGTCAGTCTCTTCGTTTAAAACCTTTTCAATTTGCTCGTTTTGTTTTTGCAACTCCTCGGCTCTTTTTCGATAATCCGCAGCCACAATAGCGAGCACGACGATAAGCACTGCTATCACGGCGGCGCCCACCCAAAGAGAAATTTTAAGAATCTTTTTTCGCTTTTTTTCTTCCATTAAAAAAATTATACAGTTTTTTTAAAAGTTTTGCAATAAAATTGGCATAAATTAGCCTTTCTATCAAAATTCCAAGCAAAAATGCGACGACGGCGTAAAACCGCAGTTCTCCATAGTTGACTTGCAGATTGACAAAGTGAAAGATGAAAAAACAAAGCACTGTTGAAAAAAATTGCAAGCAGTGCAAAAGGACAAGATTTTTCTTCCCTAAAAAACTTGAAAGCTCACTCGCGACGCCGCCCAAAACACCTGCCGCCAAAAGGCAGAAAAAAACGGTAGGCTGAGACAAGGTCGGATAAAGCATTATTTGAATATCCTTTTAAAAAGACCTTGTTTTTCTCTTGCGCTAGAAAATTTTAACTGTGAAAAATTGCCCGAAAAGACCACCTCTTTGTTTTCCAAGTCGAGTTTTGTCACCTCGATGTCACTGCCGCTGACAGAAACTGTGTTATTTTCAAGCTCAACAACAGCAAAAGACGGCGTTGAGGTTTTCACCTTTTTTGCGCCCTTTATTGAAAGTTTGTTTTGATTTTCAAGAGTGATGCTTTCCATATTTTTCCTCCCCGAAAAGTTTTTAAAAAACCACACAAAAAAATATGCCAAAAAAATCGAAAATATGATATAATGTTCTCGCGGAGAAAAATATGCAAAAATTGACAATAAAAATCAAAAAAAATTCAAAAATAAAGGATTTTTTACTAAATTATGGCTTTTCATCTCAGCAAGCTAACAAAATTTTAAAAAACAGAGATGTTAAAAAGGATGGAAAAAGGCTGGGCGCGGATGATGAACTTTTGGCAGGAGACGAAGTTGTTGTTTTTTGTGAGGAGCTGCCAGAGCCGAAGTTTAAAATTCTTTTTGAGGATGAAAATGTGATCGTGCTTTCAAAAGGAGCAAAAATAGAGGTGCAGGGCAAGGACAGCCTTGAAAAACTCATCCCCGGTTCGATAGCTGTTCACAGACTTGACAGAAACACGACAGGTGTGATGATAATGGCAAAAAACTCGGCAGCAGAGAGCAGCTTGAAAGCCGCGTTTAAGGCGGGAAATATCGAAAAACTGTATGTCTGCGAGGTTTATGGCAAACCAGATTTTCGCGGAGAGAAAAGAGAGGCCTATCTTGTGAAAGACTCAGAAAGAAGTGAAGTCAAGGTTTTCAAAAACTATGTTCAAAAAGCCGTGAAGATCGCAACCAGCTTTGAAACTGTGAAAGTGGGCGCAGAAACCAGCATCGTCAAGGTCAAATTGCACACCGGAAAAACGCACCAAATTCGCGCGCATCTTGCATTTTTGGGTTATCCAATAATTGGCGACGGAAAATACGGAAACAACAAAATTAACAAAAAATTCAAGCAAAATTATCAAAAATTGCATTGTTTTTCATTAAAAATTGAAAAAATTGACAAAAATTTGGAATATTTAAAAAACAAGGCCTTTATTGACAAGCCAGAGTGGGCAGAAAAATATATTTGATTTTTTTGATAATTTTTTTAATCAGATAATACAAAAATGTTTTTTTTGCAATTTTAGGAAAAAATTTTTTTAATTTATTTTAATATTTTATATTATTTCGTTTGATAAATTTCGACGAAAAGTGTTAAAATATCCTTGTGAATACATACAAGACAAAACGCAAATGCGTGGGAATAATATGCGCCGTTGTCACTTTTGTGATGATGGCTTTCTTTTGCTTTGTCGGCTGCGCGCAAACCTATCGCGGTGCTGGCGAGTTTGCCGAAGAAGAAGTCTCGATTTCGGTGGGAGAGGTTGTCAATCCAAGCGAGCTCATTTCCTCCAACCTGCAACTCACCTTTGTCAGCCAAAACGAGGAGGTTTTGGCGAGTCAGCAAGATGGCAGCTTTGTCGCATTAAAGAGCGGGCAGGCAAGCCTTGTTGCAAAGCACAATGAAAATGTGATCGACACGCTGAAAGTGAATGTCAGCTATCAGTTTGCGTCTCCTGCAAACATCAGAATGACAAACGACGGTTTGCTTTTTTGGGATGAAAGCGTGGTTTGGGAAAATGGCGAGGCGGTCAGAGCAAGCTATACCCTGCTTTTGGAAGAAGACGGCCAGAGCCGCGAAATTGACTCGCAATCCAACCTCTATCAGCTCACTGAACCAGGAACTTACACAGTCAGAATAAAAGCCAACCAAGCCGGAAGCGTTTTAGGGTCGGATTATTGCGACGAGGTCAGCTTTGCTTTCGCACAAGTGCAGGCTCCAACAGGGCTAGCCTTTTATCCAACACAAACCCTTGGCAGCGAACAGGGCACGCTTGAATGGGCGGGTTCGGCAGCAAGCTATCAGCTGACTTTTGACGGCATAACCCAGCAAAACCTGCAAACAAATTCTGCTGAACTAAACTTTTTGTATTTCTCCGAGGGCAGCACTGCCACGGCCAGCGTTTTTGCTCAAAATGCAAACAGTGACAGCACCTCTCAAACTTTGCAGATCCAAAAAATCAGCACTCCGACTTTGAGCCTAGAAGATCACGAACTTGTGTGGAGCGCTGCTGAAAACGCAACTGATTTTATAATCTCTTATTCATCCTCAGCTGCAAACGGGCAGATTGTCACCGAGGGAGAGAGTTCAATCCTTGAAAACCTGCCAGCAGGAATTTATCAAATATCCTATCAAGCGCTTGCGCAGACAAATTTTGCAAACGGCAGCGTCAAAGCTTTTGGCAGGGTTGCCAAAGTTGAAAATGTTGCAACAAGCTACAATTTTTCTGGCGAAACGCTTGAAGTGACCTTTTCCACAACCTCAATGTTCAACAGGCGCATCGTGGTCACGCAAAACGGCCGCAACTATGAATTTGAGCTGAATGAGCTTGTGGACGGAGCTTACACCCTCACCGAAGAGTTTGCGTTGGATGCCGGCGAAAACGTGTTCACTTTGCAAACCTATCCAACCTTTGTTGGTGGGCAAATCATGGTGGGTGGAGTTTCAACTTCAAACGCAGTCAAGAGCGACGAGGTCAGGCTTTTCAGCGCCTATAATGTCGGCGAGATAGAAAACCTTGTCCACGACATCGAAGACGGCGAGTCGGTGCTCACTTTTGACAATGTCGACTATGCTAATCAATTTTCTGTTACAATAAACGGCACGGAAGTTCAAAACATTTCTGTGGAAACAGGAGAGCTGGTCACCAAGATCCGCCTTGGTAAAATTTCCAGCGAGCTTTACGGAGAGGACCCTAAGTATGAGATCAAAGTTTCTGCGACAAGACGCCCAGCAGAAAACCAGATTGCAAACACGACCGAGGCTACCAAGATTTTGACAAGGCTGAACGCGCCGGAGCTAGCAAACCTCAATCAATCGCAAAACAAGGGCCAAACTTACAGCTGGAGCCCTGTTGGCGGAGCTAAATATGAATTCGCGCTTTATGTCACCGGAGCGGATTATGACACGACAGACATTTTGCCGCAAACTGGAGAGACCGAAGAGCCGTCTATTTCAAATCTTGCCGCAAATTATTATGTTCTATCAGTAAAAAGCGTGCCAATTAACGATGACCTGCATCTTGCAAGCGAAAATCCTTCGCAGGACAGCTTCTATGTCGCGCTGCCAATTGAGGCGCCACAGTTAAAGCTTGATTATGTCGACCAGGGCTATGTTCTTTCAATTCAAACGAGCGAATTTGGCTATTGCTATTCAATTTCGCTGGACAGCGTAGAGCAGGGCAATGTTTTCAAAACTTCGGATAGCGAAATTTTGACCTTCAACCTCAGCGAAACCTTTGAGCAAAAGGGCATAGAGTTTGTCATAACTGTCACGGCTTCGGCAGACGGAGCTGACAATCAGCTGATTCACACCGCTTCCACTTCAACGCTCACGATCGAAAGACTGCCTGCGCCAATTCAAAGGGCGGTGGGCGAAAATGACGCTTTGACAATCACAAACGGTGACGAAGATGCCGTGATGCTGCTTTCAAAAGACGGAGAGGTGATCTCGCGCAGCTCAAGCGGCGAAGACGCACAGGTTTCGCTGCAAAATTACAACGGAGCCTTTTCGATATCCGCGCAACTTGAAGGGTATCAAGATTTTGACGAGTTTTCAACAAACGGCAAGATTATGCTCGCAAGCGCGACGACGATTTTTGAGTTTTATCGCTCAGCAAGCCCAACAAACTTAAATTATTTTGCAGGGCAAATTTCATTTTCGCATCAAACATTAAATAGCGCAGAAAAAAATTATACAGTCATCGCCAAGGCGACCTCAGACAACGGCAGCGAAACGGCAAGTTTTGACATTGACCTCAGCTTGACCGAGTCGAGCGACCTCAGCTTCGACCTTGCCAAAGCGCTTGAAACAGTTTTGACCGAAAACCCAGTGTTTGCAAGTCATTTTGCGCTGAGGACCTCTTTGAGCGTTCAGCTTTTCTCAAACATCTCACAAGAGATCGAAAGCGTGTTCTACTTGCCGTCGAGGTATGCGACGCTCAAGTATAACTCTCAGGCGACCGAGCTTGAAATTCAAAGGCTCGACCAAGTGCAGCTTTCGTTTGACGACGCCAGCAGATCGCTGTCATGGCAAGCGGTGAGCGGCGACAACGTTCAATATATTCTCTATTACAACCACTCGACAAACGAAAACCAGATTGAAGACACGATAGACTCAGTTTCTGGGCAAACCACCTATCAGTTCAGTTTGAGTGGATACGACTTTACTCAGGCAGGAACCTATCAATTTTGGGTTGTTGCAATCAGCGACAATGCGTTCGACTCGCTGCCATCTGGAACGGTTACAGTTCAAAAAATTAGTCAAGTGACATCGCTGAATGTTTTTGAAAGAGAGGACAGCTTTATCGCTTCCTTCGAGCTCAGCGGAGTGGATCTCGACAGGGTGCAAGAGGTGGAAGTCAACGGACACAAATTGGCGAGCGTGAGCACCGAGTTCGTTCTCACTTCGACCGGCGAAAACCCAACGGTCGATGAAAACGGTGAGGTTAGAATTCAGATTTTTGGCAGGTCGTTTGTTGATGGTAAAAACACCACTTACTATATTTCCAGCGACGTGTCAACTTTCACGATCAGAAATCTTTCCGCTGCTGACTATTCTGCGCAAATAAGCAAGGCAGACGGCTATATAACTTGGAGCGACTTCGTTTTGTCAAACGCCAATGACTGGATTTTGACAACGCATGAGAGCGCAAAGGTGTGCTACGAGCTCAGAGTGCTTAGCGCAGGCGGCGAGCTTCTCGCAAAGGTGGCTGACATTTCAACCAACAGGTTGTCTCTCGACAACTCAACTCTCCGCGGTTTGAATGACGGAACGCAAGGCACGATCCAAATCTACGCCTACACGAAAGAATTTGGCATATGGCTTGATGGGCGCGGATATTTTGGACGCGTTTTGATAGGCGAGGGCGAAGAGATCGGCAAACTCAACGCTGTCACAGAACTTTCGGCTCAAATCGATTCTGACGATGTCAGCATAGCCGCAGAACAGCAAAAACCTATCACGCTTTCGTGGCAGCACGACAGCGAAAGCGGCGTGACCTATCAGATTTATCTCAACGGAGTTTTGGCAGGCAGGACGCAAGAAAAAACCTTTGAACTTGCTCAATCGCAACTGCTAACCGGGAAAAACACCGTCAGCATTGTGGCGACAAGCGCTGTCGACATTCAATCAAGCCCAGTTGAAATTGAGGTTTGGAAATTTTCAACTCCAACTCTTTTAATGGCTGACGACGGCACTCTTTCGATCACGCCAGAAAATGTCAACCCACCTGCATCGGCGGGATACATAATTGAACTGACGATCGGCGAAGAGTCTGCCGAAACATATTATTCGACCAAAACGACGATAGACATCCAACCATATATAGACGACCGCAGCGGAAACTACACTATCAGAGTTATCGCAAAATCGACGAGCGCTGTTGCTGTGCCTTCTGACGAGGCGGCAGTGCTCAGCGGAAAAATTTTGGCAAAGCCAACCTTTGAGCAAACCGCAGAGGGGCTTTCGATCAGCACCACAGATGAGGGGAGAGTCGTCTTTTATGTCAAATATCAGGAAGAGAATTTTAGAGTGGAATCAGACTTTTTCGCGTTCCCTGACGAATGGGATGACGGCACTTATAACCTGCTCGTCTATGCGGTTCAAAACGGCAGCATAACCTCTTGGAGAGGCGACAACGCTCCGAAACCAGTGACGATTGATAGGATTGATAAAGTCAGCGAAGTCACCTTTAAAAGAAGTGAGGACTATAACGACTACACGCTGTCGTGGAACGCGGTTGATGGCGCAATAGGCTACACAATCGAGGTTGTCAGCGACGACGAGATCATTCGCAGCGCCAAGGTTTCGGAAGCGACCAGCGCGAGCCTTTCTTCGCTGTTTGCTGAGCCGTTGCCAGCAGGCGAACTTACATTCGTCTTCCGCACGCTTGCGGAATATTCTAGCGAAACGCACTCGACAAACTCTCAGCCGTTTAAGTTTGCGGCGAGCAAGCTTGAAGCCTCTGTTTCAAACATCCAAGCGTCAAACGTGACAGATTTCTTTGGCTATTTGACCTTCACCTCCGCCTTTGAAGGCGTTGCAGCGCAAATCGAGGTTGTGGACGCCGCAGGTAGCACCCTTATATATGTTGTGGAAAACCCAGCGGACGGAGAGGCGGCAGTTCAGCGCATCCAAGAGCTCTATGGAGACCTGACGATCAAAATCAGGCTGCTTGCGACAAGAGAAAGCAGTCAAAGCTCAACCGCAACAATCCTGCTTGACTCCGACCAGACTCAACAAGAGATATACAAAGCGCAAAACATTTCAAATGTGACAGCAAACCCTGACACCGGCTATCTTGAAATAACCTTGCCAACAGACCTTAAAATTTCTTCCTTAAACCCAAGCTTTTTTGCTGAATATAGAGGCAGCCGAAAAAAATTTTTGGCTTCAAAAACGTCAGACAACACTTATCAAGTTTTAGCCTCAAATGTCGCAGAACTTTTTGAAATAGAAAACGGAACTTTCACTTTCAACATCTCAGTGGCATATCAAGGCGTGCTGCTTTCAAATGATTACACTCTTTCTTTTGAGTTCACAAACGCAGACGGCAGCGTGCGTGCAGTAAAGGGCAGTGACGAACGTGACGATTATATTTTGATCACTGCGCCAGACGACGTGGGCCCGCTCAGAGATGTCACCGCGATCATCATCCGATCAACTGAGGGCGAATATTATGACGTTAAAGCGACCAAAGGTTATTGGGTCATCGACGGCAGCGGCAGCTATTTTTCGCTAACAAGCCCAACAGATGCATCGTCAAGCCAAGCTTGCTATGCGGTCAGAGTTGAAGATCTTCTTTCAGACTTTCCTGCTGGCACAAAAAACTTGCAGGTCGCCTACGTTTATGACAACGGCGAATCTGGCTTTTCTCTTGTCGGTTACAGAGAGGCTTTCTCTTACACAAAACTAGAAGCGCCAAGCAGCTTGCAGATCGACCAAGGCAACCTTGCGTGGACGACCGAAAGCGTGGGCACAGCCTTCCTGCTCTCGTTTGAGGCGGAGGGAGCTGCGGCTGAGGAGATAAAGTTGCAGGATGTTAGGAGGAGATATTATCTTGGCGAGGACATTGAGGACATTCCTTTTGACAGAAGCTATTATGTTTCGATCCAAAATCTTTCAACTGCGTCGCGAACTCTTGCCAGCAGCAAAACCTATGTCATGACAGGCGAGGATACAGGCGCCGACAGGCAGCTGGTTTCAAAGATAGGCAACGTTAAAGGCATTTCAGTTTCAAACGGAAAAATTCAGCTTGACATGTCAACACAGGTGTCTGAGCTTGCAGACGACATCAACAAAATCAAAGATGCAGGCGCTTCTCCTTCCGTGGCGACCGCCGCGGAAAACCTGCTTTCAAAAGTCTACACAACTCCATTCAGGTTCACATTAACCTCGCTTGCATCCTTGCAATTCAATTTGAGGTTTAAAAATTCGCAGGGTCAAGCGTTTACGACCACGGCAGCAGCGACAAACTTAATAACCGGCCTCAACACTCCTCTCACAGGTTTTGCTGAGGGAGACATCATGTATAATAAGTCGATTGTTCAGGGTCTGAAAGAGGTTGTGGAGATGCTGTCAGAAGGCACGACTGTTAGGGATCAGTTTGAAAAGGTGTGCGCTGAGCTTGAAGCGGCAAACCGCTGGACAGGGCTTGCAACAGACGAACTGCTGTTCGACGAAATTGGCAGCGGCGCTTCCGGCTATGGCAAAGTTTCTGCCGAGCAGATTCAAGCTGGAATATATGACATATATGTGCAGCAAGAGGGCAGCGAAGACCAGGCGACGATAAGCTCAGATTATTACGAAGCTCTCACTGATATAACCGTTGAAAGCTCACCGATGACGCTCACAGGTGTTGTCACAAGCGACGAAATCTACTATATCGAGTTTGGAGAGATTGAAGGCAAAACCGATTACACCTTGGTGATCAGGCACACCAAGGACGGCGCACAAGTCACCGAAAAAGTCTTGATCCAAAAGATTGGCGAATCGTGGCAAAGGAGCGTGGTTGGCGGTGCGACGGCGGATTACAAGCCTCTTGAATGGAGACAAGCTGGCGGGCAAACTTTTGTCAAATTAACTCTCAATGACGCCAACGGCATTGGACCTGAGCTCAATGGACGCGACGGCGCGTCGGCAACGAGCTACACCTTCAACATCTATGCAAACGGCGACGACCAAACCTTGAACAGCAAAACCGAAGAAATCGAAGTCAGGTTTTTGGCGTTCAAATATCAGACTCTGAGGCTGAACGGCGGCGTATTCGTTTGGGATCGATTTTCAATAACGGTCGGCGGCTCGACTGATATCTATGAGACTCTCGTCACCTACAAACTTGCAAACACAAGCGCACAATCAGTGGAGGTGGACGACTCGTCACAATTCACTCCAACAGAAACAGGCGACTATGACTATATCGAATTTATGACTCCAGGTTGGAGTGAAAGCTTTTTGATCGTTGTCAGCAGCCCAACTTATCGAATCGAAGACTTGACAAAACTTTCAGCGCCAGCGCTTTCAACCAAAAACGGAAAACTTGTCATGACCGACACCAACACGACAAGCAGAAGCACACGAACCTTTGTTTTGAGCAACGACATCAGCAAAGGCTTGTCGCTTTCGACAACCACCGAAAGCTCCACCTACGAGCATATCCCAGGCTTGAACGGAATGGCTAGCGGCTCAACCGAATATGATTACAGAGCAACTGAGGACAGCGCGAATTTGTTTAGCGTTGTAATTGCAGGAGACAATGTCAGCAAAGAAGACTTTGTGCCGGGCTCTTCGGATGAGCACAACCGCTTTGTTTTGAGCGTCGATTCAATCACCGACAGAATATATTTGCAGTCAGAATATGCAAACATTGCTGCCAAAATGATCGACTACAACACAAACACTCAAATGGATGGCGTCAATCTCACCGAAAGCATTCAAGTGCTTGACGGCAGGGTCGTTTGGAACCAAATCACCGACACGCCTGCAGCTGGCTATCAAATTTTGTATGAGGTTCAGGTCGAAACCTACTATGAGACAAACTACGGAATTTGGACGCGTGACGAGACCTGCACCAGAAATTACTACACCTCTGAAAACCAGCTCGACTCTTCGCTCTTTGTCGAATCAGTGGCAGCTGAGCAAAGATTTGTCATCAGCGTGCGAGCAAATGTTTTTGAAGAAAAAGAGGATGGCGGGATAAAGTCGTTGCAGGGTGAACGCTTTGCGACCTCATCAAGAGCAAGTTATCAAGGCTCAGCAAGTCAAATACTAAACGGCGAGCTGATTTCAAACCTCACAGCAGACGGCTCAACATTCTTTGAAAAATCAGCGGCGGTATCCTCGCTTTCAGTGCAAAACGGCGAGCTTGGCTGGAGCTATGAAACACCGGAAGGGCTTTCGACACGCTTTGTTGTTGAATACTCCGTCGCCGGGCAAAACAATTGGGCAGAGCTTGATGGCACGCCAACTTCGGAAGGCAGCAAATATTCGCTCGCTCCAGCTCGTGGTCAGCTTTCAAGTTCGAACGGTTACAATTTCAGAATTGCGGCTATAAATTACATGACAGACTCTGACCGCAATTTGACTGTGGGCGGCGAGCTCAGGTCGAACATAACAAGGCTTGGCGGAGACTCTTACAGCCAGATCGGAGTGCTCAAAGACATGACGAGCAGCGACTTTGTCACCGGCAGAACCGAAACCGGCTACACAATCGATTTTGCAAACTACTTTGCAGATTACTCCACAATTTCGAGAAACATCAATTTGAGCGTGACTATCCATGCAGCAACCGGCGACAGAGATAGGACGGTTTTTGGAACGACCTCTTCCAAAACAATTTCGATTTCAAGTGACGACATCGGAGAGGATGGAAGTCTGAGCTTTACGGTTAGACCGCTTTCAATTTCGAGTTCATACCTCAACGCACAAAACGCAGTGAAGTTCTCGCTCAGTGAAACAGGTTGGTATCAAGCGGACGCGGTTAGTTTTGACTCAGACTCGCAAATTTTCAGCTGGACATATGGCGCGGTTTATGAATATCGAGTTGTGGAAGGCACCAAGCCAGTGCCAGTTTACATCAACAGCGGCACGGAGTTCTTGCCATATGGCGCGGCGCCAGACGACGAAGTTCAGTTTTTTGAAAACGAGGCAATGCAAGGCAAATTGCCGATAACTTACGGGGATGAAACTCGCTATGTCGACGCAGCAAGCGCAACGCTAAGCTATGACAGCGAAACAAACCTTGGTTATGTGACGATAACAAGCGACACGAATTTGCTTTCGTGGGATGACAGTGAGTTTGTCGCAAGCGAACCAGTGACCGCGGGCGACAAGTTTAAACTTGCGCAAAACTACGCGCTCATTCAAAAACAACTGCTTGATGACGAGGGTTTAACAACTTATTACTTGCCACTTTCAGCAGTTTCGCAAAGCGGCACAAGATTTGAGGCAAGTGGCTATGCCGCTGTGTATGAAGACAGCAGCCTTTCAAGAGTGAGAGGCATAGCCGCCGGCAAGATTTTGCAGGTTTCAGAAGGCTCCACCGCTGACAACGGTTATTACAGCATCGAAAACTTTGACGACAGAGTGCTAGTCAGGGCGGAAAATGTTTCAAGGTTGATCATAAAGGGCAGCGATGTCGACGCAACAGACATCTTGTTCAGAGTGACCATTGAGTCGCGAGATCAGGTGAGGGCGCCAAATGGCGCGACCGTGACCACGACCACCACAAGGATTTATGACAATATTGGCATTGAAGGCGAAAACGAACTTGGCATTTTTACGGCGACGTTCGAGCCAGACCTCATCGGCGAGATCCTTTCGTTCAGCGTTCAGGTTCGCCGAGGAAAAAACAACTTGCTTTCTGAGGAACTCAGCTATCAAGGTTCGGCAGCCTTTAATCTGTTCGCCTCCGGAGCTGGAACGCAAGCAAGTCCGTTCCTGATCGAAACCGAGCAGCAGTTTGAAAACATATCAAGCCGCGCGGAGAAAAAATACTATCACGGCTCTTACTATCAATCGCAGACGGTTGTCACTCGATATGCCAATGGCTCGTCTACGACAAGTAGCAGCGCAGGAGAGGTGAGCATTAGCGAGCAATATTACAGCTTTGAGCAAAATGCAAACCTTGTGTTTGAAAGCGTTGACGGCTATGTCATCGATCAGCCGTTTGTTGGAAATTATGACGGTGGCGGCTTTAACACTGCGATCACCTTTGTCTCAGCAGGCGAGCTGAGCGGCGCGTCGATATATGATTACACGAGCAGCACGACCGTCGAATTCACAAAAGGTGCGGCGCTCTTTAAAGAGATCATGGCAAACGGATCGGTGACCAATCTTAACCTCACGGCAAATCTCGAATATACGGAAGCTTTCAAAAACTCTCTGCAAACCGACGGCCAGCTCTCCTCTGCGCTTGTCGCAGGCCTTGCAACAATCAACAACGGCGCCGTGTCAGCCATAACGCTGGAAAGTTTGACTGCGACGTTAGGAACAAACATTTCAGGAAACAACGCGCGTCTTGCCTATGCCGGCATGGTTGGCATAAACAGGCAAAGCATCAGCAACGCTCTTTCAAGTGCAAATATCAGCATCACGCAAAGCTCCAACCCAAGCGGATCACAATACTTCATGTTCAGCCCTATCGCAATTGCTAGCACCGGCACATCAGCAGTGATGACAAACTGCCGAAACCAAGGCAACATTATGACAAGGTGGAGGCTCTTGTCAAGAGACGACAACAGCGTGATACAAACGGCAGGTGTCGCTCTGCTGTCAAACAGCAGCGCGCGACTCGAACTTTGCTACAACACCGCAACGATTTCAGCAACAACCTTTGTTGGCACAAATTCTTCAAATACAAGTGCGACAAGGCAAACTTACGCAGCAGGCGTGGTGCTCTATCAGCAAAGCGGCTCGTTGAGATATTCAGCAAACGCTGGCGCGATCACAGCAGGCAACGCGGGCGGCGTCGCTTACAGCTTGACAAATGTCAGCTTGACAGGCGTCGTGGCACTTGCAAATGTCAACAGCAGATTCGCAAATCTGATTGCTGCCTCAATGTCAGGATTGACCTACAGCGCTATTTACACACACGTGGCACAACCTTCCGGCATTTCGGCGACTGTGATCAACGAGAGCACAACTATCACTTGCGGCACAACTGGCTGGCGAATTGTTGTCACCTACACAAACAGCAGCAATCACTATATCAGATACGAACAGTTGTGAGAATGAAAGAGCGTCAATTTGAATAAAAATAATCATATGAAAAAATTTCTGGCAGCATTCGCAACTATATTTATTTCAGCCCTGACTTTGACAGGTTGTCAAACGCAGCAGGCGCCAACAGGCTCGATAACGATGGCTATCTCTGCTTTCACGAG
>CALVZD010000005.1 GCA_944372435.1 uncultured Clostridia bacterium
AACAATGGTTACACCATCAAAAACGCGCAAATCTCGCAACAGGGTCATGAATATGACATTGCAGTTGGCGGATTTTTTGCAATGATCGGCAGCACAGGAAAAGTTGAAAACGTTACTTTTGACAATATTTCTGTCTCTGGTGCCTACAACTATGCCGGCGTTGTCGCAGGAGTAAACTATGGCCTGATTGGCAAATGCGTTGTCACAAACAGCCAAGTGTCAAACACTCAAACCGAGGCTGCTTTCACTGGCGGCATTTGCGGCCTCAACAAGCACGAGGCAGGCAGCAGCAACTATGCACAGATCAACATGTGCACATCTGATGTAGCGATCACTTCAAAATGGGTGGCTGGTGGTGCAGCTGGCTACAACGATGGCGGTGTAATTTTCAACAGCCTTATCCGCACAAGGTCGCTCGACCTTTCAGTTGTTGGCGCTGACGCGACCTATTCATATTTTGGTGGAATTGCTGGAATTTCAAATTGCGACGTGGTTGATGGCGAAGCCTATGACAGCTATGTTGCAAACTGTCTGGCCTACATTGGTGGGGTGAGGACGACATCTTCACAAGTGCGAGGAGTTTTCGGGGCATATTATGGCATTAGCGACGTTTACAATGCTCGCGGTAATTACAACATGATTTTATACATTGCAGAAGGCAATTTGCAACCATATTATCTTCACTATGACGCACCTAGAATTTCAAATGACGATCCGTCGCAATCCAGATACTATGTCAATCAGATTTCTCAGGAGGAGATCACGAACGCTTCAACTTTCACTTCAAACTCTGGCAGCACTTGGAGCGTGGACACAGATCCAGACAGCGGCGCGGTTTGGCTGATCATGTCAAATCAAATTTCAATCAACACTGAGGCTGAATATCAACAGATTCCATTGAATGGTGAAACTTTTGAGATCACCACTGCATCAGAACTTAGAGCTGCGTTCGATGAAATCCGCTTGAACCCATCCTCAAACGCAACATACATCGTAACCGAGCAAATCACTCTGAGAAATGAAGAATGGACTCCAATCGGATCGAAAGAAAATCCATTTATGGGCCAAATTTTGACAGACGAAGGCGGCCTTATCATTTTGCGAGATGTTACTGTTTCGTCATCTGATCCATATGTTGGTCTGTTCGCCTATACGGCTGGCAATAACACGATCATCGAGGGATTCTATGTTTACGGAATCACTGTTGAAGGCGGGCTCGTTACGGGCGGATTTGTTGGATTCAACGACGGCGCGACGATCCGAAATTGCAACATCATCAATTTGACGCTGACCGGCGAAAAGTATCTGGGCGGCTTTGCAGGATACAACAGCGGCACGATCGAAAACTGCAACATTAATATGCTTTACGAAAGTCCGTATGATCTTTATGTTTTGGACGGCGAAACATACACAATGCTTGCCGATCCTGGTGTGATAATAGATGCGAGCGGCAACCCAATCTTTGTTGCAAATCACTACAATGTTTACTCAGGAACTGTTTATATATTGGAGTCTGACGAAGGAGAATATGGCCTTGACAGCATGGCCGGACTAGTGGCAAGCGTTGCCACAGCAGCGCAAGATGGCGAAGATGCCGCTGCACCTGAACAGGAAGAAACACAACCTGAACAGGAAGAAACACAACCTGGACAGGAAGAAACACAACCTGAACAGGGAACTGAACAAGAAGGCGAGGGCAATCCTGGCGAAACCACTGACCCAGAAAATGGCGATAACTCTGGTGAAACCACTGACCCAGAAAATGGCGATAACTCTGGCGAAAACACCGATCAAGGTGGCGAAGTTGAGCCAGAACCTGAGGAGCCGGTTTACGTTCCGATAGAAATTAGCGATCTGTTTGCAGAGCTTGAAACCATCACTCAAAAACTGATCGGCACAACTGGTGATATGACCATCTCTGAAAACAACAGCTCTGTTATGTATGTTGGTGGATATGTTGGAAAAAATGTTGGCGCAATCAGCGACGGATATGCTGCCACCATTTCAATAAGCGTTCCAGCGGCAGCAACTAGCGACATGCTTTATGTTGGTGGAGCAGTAGGGCTCAACTTGGGAAAAGTTAAAAACATTTGGGTTGACGAAAACCTGAATATAAACGCCGCGTCTTACAGCGGTGCAGCATATGCGGGTGGCATCGCGGGCTATCAAGCGGAAGAAGGCAGCAGCATTGAGAGCTGCGTCGTAGGCGATTCAGCCAACCTTATTACTTTTAGGCGTGAAAATCAAAATGTTTTGGCGGGTGGCATTGCAGGATTTGTTGGCGCAGGAACAATGGTGAAATATTCTTCGGCTCATGTTCTTGCGATCAATGCAGAGACGGCAGGCGGATTTGCAGCAATCATAAACGGTAGCGTTGAAGAAAGTTACATCAACCAAAGTGTAAACTTGAATGCAGGTTATGCAGGCGGATTTGCTTGCACCCTTAACGGTAGAGTTGTCAACAGCATGTCCGCGGCATCTTTAAGCGGTGACACAATTCAGGCAGGTATGGTGGTATATCTCCGCTATGGCTCGCAGATAGACAGATGCTATATCGATGTGTCCTTTGCAGGCGGAGGAATGACCTATGCTGAAACAAGCTCCGCTTTTAGGCTTAGCAGCGGAAAATTTGGCACAATCACAAACAGCATTATTGTCGGAAGTGCCAACACACCTTCTTCATCGCAAGGCTCAGGGATAGGTGTTTCTGACATCCTTGAGATGTTTCCAATTTATTTGCAATATGGCAATGTGAACGGCAAACTTGCGCCATATATCACAGTGAACGGAACCAACGCAGAGATGCAGGCATATTTCATGTGGTGGTGGAAAGGGTTTAGCGGCGAGGCGACAGATGGAATACTTGCGTCAAGCTCCGAGGTTTCTGGAAACGGAATGGCACTTTCAAATGCAGGCTTTGACGGCCAGATTTGGAATATCGGCGGAAACATAATAAACAGCGATGAAAACTGCTATGTTTTGCCAACAAACGCGGCAGGATATCCTGCACCAGCGAGAATTGTAACCAGCGATGGGCAAGGAGAACAGTCAGCGCCTAATCAGGATCAGCCTAGCACAGATCAACCCGTAGAGGGTCAAAATCCAGACGACCAAACAACTCCGGTTGAGCCAACACAACCTGAACAGGGCGATGAAACAGAACAGGAGACAGGAGGAAACGCTGATTCTATTTCTAAGCAGCAAACGGCTTTTGAGCAAACTGCGACCAAACGCAAAGCATTATAATTTAATTTAGTTTACAAAAAAAAGGCTCCATAGTTTTATGGAGCCTTTTTGTATGCCGCAAAGAAAAATCATGCAAGGTGCAAATGGCCGTGCTGAGAAAGTCTAAGTTGAAAGTTCGAGATTATTCAGCTTTGTTTAATTCTTCATCATATGCGGAAAGAACCGCTTTTTTGATCATCTCTCTTGTTTCAGTGTTGATAGGATGAACGATGTCGTTGTATTCTCCATCAGGCCTTTTTCTGTTTGGCATCGAGATGAAAAGCCCTTCTTTGCCATCGATAATTTTGATGTCGTGAACGACGAAGCAGTCGTCGATTGTGATGGAAGCCACTGCTTTGAGCTTTCCTTCTTCTTTGGTTACAAGTCTTACCCTAACGTCTGTGATTTTCAAGTGAATTTACCTTCCTTTTTCAGATTTGGTTTTTAACCTAAAATCATTTTAGCAAAATATTTGCCAAAATCAAAATGTTTTAACGCCAAAGTGTCAACAAAACACGCAAATTCATAAATAATCATGTGTTTTTCTCTTACTGCGGCGTAAAAATTCACTATCGTTTTAGCGGCAAAGGCAAAATTTGCCTATTTTTGCATGGCTGGGGTCAAAATTGCAAGGCTTTTAGCGCGATCGAGCAAAAACTGCCTGAGCCTGCATGGCTTGCTGTTGATTTTCCGCCGTTTGGAGAAAGCGGTGAGCCTGAAAATTGGACGCTGTTCACATATGCAAACATGGTCATATCATTATGTGAGCAACTAAATGTTTTTTCCTGCACTGTGATTGGTCACTCTTTTGGAGGGCGGGTCGCGATTTTGCTTGCAGCGCTAAAACCTGAGCTTGTTGAAAAGCTCGTTCTAGTTTCAAGCGCAGGAATGAAGCCCAAAAGAAAAATAAAATACTATTTTGACGTTGCAAAATACAAAATTTTCAAGTTTTTTGGCGTCATGCCGCAAAATGCCGGCTCCGATGACTATCGAGCGCTTCCTAAAAGCACCAAAGCGACTTTTGTCAGCGTTGTGAACACCTTTTTGGAGGAGTATTGTCCGCAAATTCAGGCGCCCACCTTGCTAGTTTTCGGAAGAGATGACATTGTCACGCCGCTATACATGGCAAAACGCCTAAACAAGCTGATAAAAGTATCCAAACTCGTTGTTATCGAGCACGCTGGCCACTTTTGCTATGAAGATAGGCCTATCAAGGTTGCTGAAATTTTGTCTGAGTTTTTGAAGGAGGAAAAGTGAGAGAAGCTTTTGCCGTTTTGTTTTCGCTGTTTTTCTTCGTTGCGTCATATCCATATGCAAAAAATCTGCAACTGAGTGGATATGATGCTATATTTCAGCTGAAACACTATTTTTCGCAGCCCTACGAATTTGGTGGAAAAAATCGCCTTGTGTTCACAAAGCGAGTTTGGCGACTGACAATTTTGCATTTTTTGCTGCTTTTAGGCCTAAATTTTTTGATTTTTCTGTTAATTCAGCCGTTCTGGGGCATAATCATCGCCGTGGTTTTAGAGCTTGTCATTTTGCATTTTTTGCTGCTGTTTTGTTCGGTTCTGCTTCTGCCGGTCGAAAATTGCATTAAAAAGAGCTATATTAAAAAAGCAAAAAAAATTTTGGACGGATTTCGTGGCGTCAAAATTGCGATCACTGGAAGTTTTGGCAAAAGCTCGACCAAAAATTTTCTCACTCAAATGTTAAAGAGCAGATTTTCCGTGTGCTGCACTCCCAAAAATTTTAACACGCCGATGGGTCTGTGCAAAACAGCAAACGAAAATTTGAAGAAGGATGATGATATCCTTGTCGTGGAAATGGGCGCGCGAAAAAAAGGCGACATCGCCGAGCTTATGACTATGCTAAAACCTAGCTATGGCATCCTCACTGCGATCGGCGAGCAGCATTTGGAGACTTTTGGCAGCCTTGAAGCCGTCAAAAACACCAAGTTTGAATTATGTGAGCATATGTGCACTGGTGGATGCGTTGTTTTTGACAGGGCGAGCGAAAACACAAACGAGCTTTTCAAAAAATATCGCGGCGAGAAAAAAGGGTGCCTGCGCAAAGGCGATTTTGCTTATATCGAAAGCTTAAAGATGTCCGCTTCTGGCTGTAAATTTAAACTTCACCTCGGTGAAAAGGTTGTTGAAATCAAAACCAAAGTTATTGGCGAGCTTATCCTGAGCGACTTTGTGCTTGCCGCAGCTATGGCATATTTGCTTGGTGTCGATGAGCGCTCGATCGCGCGTGTCGCCTTGCAGCTCAAACCTTTTCCTCACAGGTTGCAAATTATCAAAACGTCGCTTTCAACGATAATCGACGATTCCTACAACTCAAATCCGCAGGGAGCTGAGCAGGCGCTCAAAGCGCTGAGACTTTTTAAAGGCAAAAAAATCGTCGTCACGCCAGGGTTCGTCGAGCAGGGCGAAAGACAGTATGAGCTCAACTATAAGTTTGGGAAGCTGATAGCATCGTCTTGCGATGAGCTTGTCATCATGAACAAAGTCAATCAAACCGCTCTTTTTATGGGTGCAAAGGCGGGAGGAATGCAAGAAAAACATATTCACTTTGCAAAAAATCGGCAAACTCAAGCAGAAAAACTGCATCGGCTTCAACAAAAGGGCAGCGTTGTGCTGTTTGAAAACGATCTGCCAGACAATTTTAAATAGGGAGGAGAAATGGAAAAAGTTATCGTTATCTACGGCGGCAAAAGCGTGGAAAGCGACATATCGATCATAACAGGCCTGCAAGCGATGAGTGCGATAAAAGACGAGTTTGACATCTTGCCGGTTTACATCGACCGAGACGGCGGCTGGTGGACTTGCAAAAATGCGCTGGATCCGAATATTTATACAGATTTTTTGGCGCTTGCCGAAAAGCCCAGAAAGCTTTTTTTGGATTTTGAGCAAAAGAGCTTGCGATACAAAAAGGGTTGGCGCTATTTTTCGTTCAAGCCGGATGCTGCGCTTGTTTGTTTGCATGGAACAAATGGCGAAGACGGTGCGATAGCCGGCACGCTTCAAATGGCGGACATCGCCTTCTCCTGCCCATCACTTGCGTCAAGTGCGATCTGTTTTGACAAGCAGCTGACAAAGATTGTGCTCTCGCACTGGGGCTTGCCTGTTGTGGATGGCGTTTGCATGCTGGCGGACGAAGTCGACAAAACAGGGCTTTTTTCGCAGCTTTCGTTTCCAATAATCGTCAAACCTGCAAGGCTTGGCAGCAGCGTGGGGATAGCTGTGTGCTACAACGAAGAAGAGCTGGACCTTGCGATCGAAGCGGCAAAAATTTATGACAAAAAGCTGATTTTTGAGCGATATATTCAAAAAAGACGAGAATTTAATTGCGCGGTGATGAAATTTGGGAAAAGAATTTCAATTTCCACTCCGCAAGAGGTGAAGAGCAAAAAGTTTTATTCCTTCGATGAAAAATATTTAAAAGCTAGTCCTTCCGCCGTTGCCGTCAAAAGCAAAAAACTTGCCGCTCAAATTCAAAAATTGTGTGAAAATGTTGTGACCTGCCTCGAATGCGAGGGCGTGGTCAGGGTGGATTTGTTTATGGAAAACGACAGGTTTTTTGTGGGTGAGGTCAACACTGTTCCAGGGTCGCTCTCTGGCTATCTTTTTGGCAGTTTAAAAGAAGTTGCAATCGAGCTTATAGAAGGCGCGATGCTGCGCCGAAGCGAGGCGGAAAAATTGTCGTCGAGTTTTTCTTCATCCGCACTTGGAGTTTTTCAAACTTCAATCAATTTGAATAAATATACGAAAAAGTAAATTTATATGCAGAGGTCGCAATGAAAGAGTTTGACATATCACAGCTTGAAGCAAAAAACATTTGCATAGATCCTGACAAAGTTAAAGCAGGCGATGTTTTTATACTTTTAAAAACCGAAAATGGAAAAGAAAAGGTGCAAAAAGCGCTGGAAAATGGCGCGGTTGCAGTGCTGGCTGAAAAAAATTTTGGGCTTTCGCGTTGCAGTTGCGTTGAAAGTCCGCGCAAGGCTTGGGCGCTTTTAGAAAAAAGTCGTCACAAAAACGCCTGCGACAAACTCAAAATAATCGGCATCACTGGCACAAATGGCAAAACCACAACGACATTTTTTGTTGCCAGCATATTGCAAGCCGCAAAAAAGAAGGTGGCTGTGATCGGCACACTTGGAGCTTTTTTTGAAGGGAAAAAATTTGAAACAGGTTTGACCACTCCTGATCCAGACAAATTGCATGAGCTTTTTGAAAAATTTTTGACGCTAGGGGCAGAATATGTCGTGATGGAGGTCTCCGCTCACGCGCTGGCGCTTGAAAAGACGGCTGGCATAACTTTTGAGACGGCGGTTTTGACAAATATAACGCAGGATCACCTCGACTTTTTTGGCAGCATGAAAAAGTATGCAAATGCAAAGTGCAAACTCTTTTCGCAGGCAAAAAGGGCGGTAGTTTGCGGCGAGACGATAAACGCGAAAAAATTTTCTCGCAAAAATAAAATCCCAACAATTTTTTATGGCTTTAACTCAAAATTTGACATTTATGGCAAAACGACCTGCTTAAAACTCGACAAAAGTCACTTTTTTTGTCACACGCCAAAAGACACCTTTGAGTGCAAGATTCGCCTTAGTGGCAAATATAATGTTTTGAACGCGCTAGCAGCGGTTGCGGTTTGCTTTGGAGAGAATGTCACTTCGAGAGAAATTGCCTCAGGCCTTTTTCGCATGAAAGAGGTCGAAGGGCGATTTAATGTCAGGTCGAAAGCTGGCAAAACGGCTATTATAGATTTTGCGCACACTCCTGACGGCCTTGAAAAACTCATAAAAAACGTCAGGCCTCTTGTTAACGGCAAAATTATCACAATCTTTGGTTGTGGCGGCAACAGAGACCGAAAAAAACGAGCGATCATGGGCAAAATTGCCTCCAATTTGAGCGACGAGGTGATCCTCACAAGCGACAATCCGCGTTTTGAAGAGCCAATGAGCATAATTTTGGATATCGCTCGGGGCATAGACAAAAAAACGAAGTTCTTTATGCTTCCTGACCGCCAGCAGGCGATCGCGCTTGGGCTTTCGCGCGCAAAAAAAGACGACGCAGTGATTATCGCGGGCAAAGGTGGGGAAAAATATCAAGACATAGGCGGCGTCAAAGTGGCGTATGATGATTTTGAAGTTGTTGAAAACCTACTGAGCAAAAGGAGAGAGAAAAAAAGTGAGCTTGAGCGTTAAAATTTTGTTGATATTTATTCTAGGCGCCATCATTGGACTTGCTTTGGCGCCGATCGTCATAAATATATGCCGCCGCCATAAGCTTGGGCAGACCGTTTTGCATTATGTTGAAAAGCACTCCTCAAAATCTGGAACACCGACGATGGGTGGAGTGATCTTCATTTTTGCAAGCCTGCTTGCTTGCTCGCTCTTTTTGTGGCAAGACAGCTTTCTTGCCTGGACAAGCCTTCTCGTCATGGTGGCGTTTGGGCTGTTGGGGTTTTTGGACGATTTTATCAAAATCCACTTTCGTCAAAACGAGGGCTTAAAACCCTATCAAAAGCTCATAGGACAAGCCGCCATCGCCATCATGATCGGCTTTTTGATTTATTATCGAGTTGGCACCTCGCTCGACTTTTTTGGCCTTGCGATAGATTTGAAATGGGGGATAATTCCGTTTGCCATACTTGTGTTTTTGGCGACCGTCAACAGTGTCAATTTGACCGACGGTCTCGACGGACTTGCAGGTGGAGTAAGTTTTGTTTATCTGCTGTTTTTCGGCGCGATTGTCGCACTCTCTGGCGGCGCTGAGATGAGCATGCTTGCGCTTGCAATTTTTGCCGTATGTGGCGCTGTGCTTGCGTTTTTGGGCGTCAACACATTTCCTGCCAAGATCTTTATGGGCGACACAGGCTCACTCGCCCTCGGAGGGTTTATCGCGTCGGTCGCGCTGTTTTCGGGCAAAGCGCTCTACCTTCCGATCATGGGCTTGATGTTTGTGCTCTCAGCGCTGAGTGACATCATTCAAGTTGCACATTTCAAACGCACAAAGAAAAGAGTTTTTCTTATGGCGCCGCTTCATCATCATTTTGAAAAAAAGGGAGTGCATGAAAACCGCATCGTCACAATATATATAATTGTGACAAGCCTGCTCTCGGCAGGGTGTCTTTGCTTGGAACTGTTATTCTAAGAAAAGAGGTTTTCATGAAAAATTTTAAGGGCAAAAGAGTGCTTGTTTATGGCATGGGCAGAAGTGGTCAGGCGGCAAGCAAGCTTCTTCACGAGCTGGGCGCTTGTGTGAGCATTTATGATGACGAAAAAAACGAGCGTGGGCTTTTTTGTTTTGATGAGCAGCCTCTTTTAAACAGTTATGACCTTGTGGTGGTCAGCCCTGGCGTGACCGTGAGAGGCAACCAAAATCTTTCAGCCTTTGCTGCCAAAAAAGTGCCTGTGATGAGCGAGCTCGACCTTGGCAGCAGTTTTTGCAAGGGCAAAATTTTGGCGGTGTCCGGCACAAACGGCAAAACGACCACTTGCAGCCTGCTCGGCAAAATTTTTGAGCGCGCCGGCAAAGAGGTGTTTGTTTGTGGAAACATCGGTCTGCCAATCAGCAGCATTGCAAAAAAAACCTCAAAAAAAAGCATCATCGTTTGCGAGGTTTCAAACTTTCAACTTGAAACCAGCAAAACTTTTTCGCCGCAGGTAAGCTGTCTTTTGAATTTGCAAGAAGATCACCTCGATCGACACGGCAGTTTTGAAGAATATTTGCGCGTTAAAAACAAACTTTTTCAAAACTACAAATCCTCACAAATCGCGGTTGTAAATCTCGATGACGAAAATGTGATGAAACAAAAATTGCCCAAAAAACTCTGTTTTTTTTCATTAAAGCCGCTAAAAAAAGGCGTTTTTATCAAAAATGGCAGCATTTACTGCAACAAAACGCGAATTATTTCATTGAGTCAAATTCCGCTTTTGGGCGAAAAAAATTATCAAAATGTCATGGCTGCTGTGGCTGTGGCATCGCTTTTTAAAATCAAGCCGCGTTTTATAGCAGAGTCGATTTCTTCCTTTATGCCTGCGCCTCACAGGCTCAGTTATCTCGGCGAAAAAAATGGCGTCATGTTCGTCGATGACTCAAAGGCCACAAACATAGCTTGCGTGCAGATGGCGATTGAAAGTTTGCGTGCCAAAAATCTTTTGCTTTTGCTGGGTGGTCAAAACAAAAATTTGAGCTTTGAAAAGTTTTTCGCTCAAAAACCAGACATAAAAAAGTGCTACTGCTTTGGAGAAGCCGGAGAGGAGATTTTTAGAACCGCGCAAAGGTTTGGTTACGAGGCGGAGTGCTTTACGACCATGCAAGAGGCGGTATTATGCGCCAAGTTTGAAGCGGTGAGCGGCGATGTTGTGCTGCTCTCTCCGGGCTGCGCTAGTTTTGACGAATTTTCATCCTACGCCGTTCGTGGGCAGATTTTTATGGAGCTTGTCAATGAAGGCTAAATATTTTGCCATAGCTTTTATCGTGCTTGCGCTGAGTGGTTTTGGCTGCCTTATGGTTTATTCTGCAAGCTGCTATTCGGCGGCATACCACTATGGCAACAGCGAGTTTTTTTTGTTTAAACAAATTTTTGGCGTTGTGCTCGGTCTTTTCTTTATGATCGCGCTTTCGTTTTTCGATTATCACAAACTCAAAAAGCTCAAATGGTGGCTGGTTGGGGTGGCGCTGTTGCTGCTTGCGTTAGTCTTTATTCCTGGCATCGGCACCGAAAGCTATGGCGCAAAGCGGTGGATTTCTGTTTTCGGAATTTCGATCCAGCCGTCGGAGATAGCCAAGTTTGCGCTGGTCATTTTTTGCAGCGCCTATCTTTCTGACCATCACGACAAAGTCAAAACCTTAAAAGGTCTGCTGCCGGTGCTTGGAGTTGCGGCGGCCTTTTGCGTGCTCGTGCTGCTTGAACCGAGTATGTCTGTCACAATGTGTCTTGCCTTTACAACGCTCTTTATGTTGATTGCAGGCGGAATCAGCAAAAAACATACGATCATGTTTTCGATACCGGCAGCCGCAGCCGTGCCTATCTTGATTGCGGCAGAGCCATATCGATTGAAGCGGCTTTTTGCTTTTATCAATCCTTGGGCGTCGCCACAAGGTGAAGGCTTTCAACTTATTCAATCTTTGTATGGACTTGGCTCTGGTGGTTGGTTTGGAGTTGGGCTTTTTAATTCTAGACAAAAATACTTGTTTTTACCTTTTGCAGAATCCGACTTTATTTTTTCGATTATTGGTGAAGAATTAGGGTTAATTGGTTGCATCACTTTAATATTAGTGTTTTTAGCTTTGATAATTTTATTAATTAAAATAGCGCTAAATGCACCTGATCGTTTTGGGGCGCTTTTGGCGGCAGGTGTAGGCTTTGTTATTGCCATTCAAACACTTTTAAACATTGCGGTCGTAACAGGCTCAATCCCGCCAACAGGGCTTCCTCTTCCATTTATTTCAAGTGGTGGAACATCGGTGATGATGTTTATGGCAGGTGTTGGAGTGTGCTTGAATGTTTTAAGGCAAAGCAAAAAGAAATTATAAAAAGATATTTGATTGTATTGACAAATTTTTATTTATGTTATATTATCTTTATATGAGGTATCATACTGTCATCATGTACTAAAAACGGTGAAATAGTTGCACTTCAAATATGGTGCAACAGTTTTTTGCTGTAATTTTAATATGATGAGTATGATTTTTTTTGTGTCATACTCCATGAAGGAGTTTTTATGCTTATATTAGATGTTAATAAATTAAGTAAAAATTTTGGATATGGACAACTTTTTGCAAATGTTTCCTTTTCTTTAAATGAAGGGGAATCCATTTCTATTGTAGGTCCAAATGGTTGCGGGAAATCAACACTTCTTAAAATGATTGCTGGACTAGAAAGAATTGATAATGGAAATGTAAATATTAAAAAAGGTGCAAAAGTCGCATATTTGGATCAAACAGGTTCAAGCATACAAGATAGTAGAACTGTCTATGAAATTTTGAAGGATTCTTTTGGTGACTTGATTGCTATGGAAAAACGTATTAATAGTTTGCATGATATGCTTTTGCAAGAAATGTCAGAAGATAGATATAATGATACTCTTCAGAAATACTGCACACTTATGGAAAAATTTTCATTAGATGGAGGATATGATATTGAGGTTAATATCAACACTGTTATAGAAGGATTAAAAATTGATAAATCAATTTTATCAACAAGTTATGACAATTTGAGTGGTGGAGAAAAAACACTTATTCAACTTGCAAAAGCATTATTGACTAAACCCGATTTATTTTTACTAGATGAACCAACTAATCATTTAGATATCAATAGAATTGAGTGGCTTGAAGGATATATTAAAACGTTTAAAGGGGCAACTGTTATAGTTTCTCACGATAGATATTTTTTAGATAGAATGTCTAATAAAATTTTAGCTTTAGAAAACGGAATACCAAAAGTTTATTTAACAAATTATTCTGGTTATTTAAAAGAACGTCAAAGAGATTATGACAAACAAATGGCAGAATATAAAGACCAACAGCGTGTTATGAAAAGGTTGGAAGAACAAATTAAATATTTTTCAGAAAGAGGAATGGCGACTAATAGTTCTACTCTTTGTGATAGGGCACATGCACTTCAAACCCAACTTGAAAGAATGAAAAAAAATGCTATTATAAAACCAAAAGAACAAAAGAAATTGAATGTTGAATTTGAAGAAGAGAGAAAAACAAGCAAGCGTGTTATAGGAATTCAGAACTTGACTATTTCATTGCCAAATGATAAAAAGATCTTAGAAAATGCAAATTTAATAATTAATTCAAAAGAAAGGGTTGCGATTATTGGTGCGAATGGGAGTGGTAAATCTAGTTTTATAAAAACTATAATGGGGGAGCAATACTTACCATTTTCTGGTGACGTCTATGTTGGCCCAAGTGTTAAAATAGGTTATTTGCCACAAATTATATTATTCCCTAACGACAACCAGTCACTTTTAGAATATTTTAAAAACGAATTTGGTTTCAATGAACAAAAAGCAAGGCAAATTCTTGCAGGTTTTCAATTTTATAAAGAAGATGTAAACAAAAAAGTGAAAAATCTTTCTGGGGGAGAAAAAGTTAGAGTTAAACTTGCTGAACTTTTACAACAAAAAATTAACACTTTGATTTTTGATGAACCAACAAACCATATAGATATTCCAACAAAAGAAGTTTTGGAAGATGCTATTGAAGATTTTGATGGGACATTAATTTTTGTTAGTCATGACAGATATTTTATAAATAAATTTGCTGATAAAACAGTTGAGTTTAAAAACGGGCGAGCAACAACATATTTGGGTGGCTATGACAGTTATAAAGAAGAAAAAATAAGACGAGATAAAAATAAAAACCTATTTTAAAGACAAGAGATGAGAACGAAAAAACATATTGAAAAAAGATAAAAAAAAGAGAGCTTAAATTAGCTCTTTTTTTATAGCAAAGAACAAAAGCCGTGATGTGTCTATAATAGTTAAAATAAACCCATAATGAGTATTATTGATATAAGAATTGTTTTAAAAAATTTATTATGACTACATTAACTGATGTATAGGAGTTTAATTCCACCAACTGGCTTGCCTCTTCCTTTTATTTTCAGTGGTGGAACATCCGTCATGATGTTTATGGCAGGAATTGGAGTGTGTTTGAACGTTTTAAGGCAGAGTAAGTAAAAAAATTTTCTATTAATTTTTGTAAAACTTGTAGAAATATGTTATATTCCAAATATAGGAGTAAATTTATGAAAGTTTTGTTTTTAACTAGTAAACTTGATATTAGATATAAAGATGAAAAAGGAATAAGGCATGCAAAAAAATTTGAAAATTATAATAATGTTATTGACAATTTGAAAAAATATATTAAAAAATATGATAATTTTGTTCACGTTGCGAGTGATGAAAACAATTATGAAATAACAGATATGTATTCTGAAATTACTAAACAATCTTTCAATATGACAATGCCTTTTAAAAATTATGTTGTTTTAGATGGAAGAACGAAAGACAAGGCGGGAGAAATTATAGAAAATGCAGATTTCATATTTTTATGTGGTGGTCATGTGCCCACACAAAATAAATTTTTTCAATCAATAAATCTAAAAGAATTAATTAAAAAAACAAAAGCCGTCATACTAGGCGCAAGTGCAGGTTCTATGAATTGTGCTGACACTGTATATGCTCAACCAGAACAAGAAGGTGAAGCATTAGACCTTATGCATAAAAGATATATCAAAGGATTGGGGCTTACAAATATTAGTATATTACCGCATTATGGGGATGAAGGTAGAAAAGTTTTGGATGGGCTTGACATTGAAAAAGATGTTTCACTCCCTGATAGCAAAAAACATGGATTTATCGCCTATCCCGATGAAAGCTATATTTTGCAAATAGGCAACAAAGCAAAACTTTATGGCGAAGGATATTTATATTTAAACGGGGAAAAAACAAAAATTAACGATATGAATAAAATACTAGATTTAAGTGAAATCGTAAAAAAATTACAAAAATTTAATAAAAGATCTAGACAACTTATTTAAATGCATTTGCCAAAGTTAACGGGTTTAATCCCGCAAACGGGGCTTACGCTTCCAATCATTGAAGAAGAAATTATAAAAATGAAATATGAAAACATTAAAAAAAATTAGAAAAAAGCGGGTCAATTTTATATTTATAATCAAAATATTTGCAGTGGCCTTTTATTTGTGTTAATGTATATTAGGAGTAGGTTATGAAAGAATTTAATATTATTAAAAAGGCAATTAAATTTGCAGGGAAAAAGATTTTTTTGAAGGGCAGTAAAAATATTAATTTTAAAGCAGATTTCGATTATTTTACAGACAATGATTTGCAATGTGAGAAATATTTTATTAGCGTTATTAAAAAACATTTTCCTAATGATAATATCTTGAGCGAAGAAACATGTAATGATGCAAAACTAGAAGATAGAACGTGGGTAATTGACCCTATTGATGGAACGCATAATTACGCTAATGGTTTTAAAGAATGTGGCATTCAATTAGCTTTTTTTGATGAAGGTGAAACCAAGTTTTCAATGATTTATTTGCCATATTACGATGAGCTTTACACGTGCATAAGGGGTGATGGGGTTTTGCTAAATGGCAAGAAAGTTGTTACCCAAAAAGACATTGATTTAAGGCAAGCGCTCATCGATATTCCGTCTTTGCCTCATAATGATAATTTAAAAGAAATTATATTGTTTTTTATGTCTGAGTTAAATAAAGATATTTTAAATATTCGTATGATGGGATGTTCATGCTGGGGATTTGCAAATATACTGCGCAAAGGGTTTGGTGCGTATATAGTTGTTAAACACAAAATTGGCAAGTGGGATTTAATGCCAGGTATGCTGATGTGCCAAGAGAACAATTTGCCGACTGTAAACAAAAAATTGAAGGGCGTTGAATATTTTATTGTGGCGAATAATGATAAAATTTTAAAATTTGCCGAAAAGAAAGTTAAAGAGAGCATATCTAAATTTTCAGTTAATAAATAAATTAAAGCATAATTTTTTAAAATCTCAAACTTTGACATTAGTAATTTAAAAGCCTTTGTTTTTAACAGAATTTCTTATTTAAAAGAACCAACTATCTTATATTTACATACAATAGATTGTGAGTAAAAAGCAATTTCAAAAGAGGAAAATATGTCAAAGTTTTTGATTCATGGCGGCCGCAAACTTTTTGGCGAGCTGCAAATTTCCGCTGCCAAAAATGCCTACTTGCCAATTCTTGCGGCCTGTGTGCTGTGTGACGGCAAAGTGGAATTACATAACTATCCTTACTATTCCGACACCGAAAGCATGTGCAAAATTTTGAGCAAGCTGGGTGCAAAACTGCAAATTTCTGACGGAGTGCTCTGCGTCGACGGATCGTCGATCTTTTCGCATAGCATCGAAAGCGAGCTGGCATCTCTTGTTCGCTCTTCAATCTTTATGCTTGGCGCGCTGCTTGGCAGGTTTAAAAAGGCAAAGGTCGCCTATCCTGGCGGCTGCGAAATCGGAGCTAGGCCGATCGACATCCACCTTGAAAGCTTTCGAAAGCTTGGCGTTGAGGTTAGCGAGCGACACGGATACATCCATTGCGACGCCTCAAAAATGCACTCAGGCAGGGTGGTGCTCGAATTTCCGAGCGTAGGCGCAACCGAAAGTTTGATGATGGCGAGCGTGCTTAGCAAAGGCGAAACCAAAATCTTGAACGCAGCAAAGGAGCCTGAGATAGTCGATCTGCAAAATTTTTTGAACAAAATGGGCGCAAAAGTGAGCGGCGCAGGCAGCGACGAGGTAAAAATCGAAGGCGTGAAAACTTTAAACTCTTGCTCATTCACGCCGATAAAAGACCGCATAATCGCCGGAACATATATAATAGCGACCGCAATGTGTGGTGGCGATGTGACGCTTTGTGGCGTAAAACCCGAACATCTTGCTTCGCTCATTGACAAACTCGATAAAACTGCTTGCCTCATTGAGGCAAAAGGTGATAAAATTAGAGTGCAAGCAAGCGGCAGGCCTCTCTCGCTCGGCAAGATCGAAACCTCGGTTTATCCTGGGCTTCCAACAGATTTGCAGGCGCAAATTTTGGCGCTTCAAACTATCAGCGAGGGCAGCAGCATCATTTGCGAAAATGTTTTTGAGTCGCGTTTCAAGCATGTGCCAGAACTCATCAAAATGGGCGCAAATGTGGCGATAAAAGACCGCGTCGCTTTCGTGCGAGGGGTGCCAAAGCTTTATGGCGCGGCCGTGACTGGGCTCGAGCTTCGCGGAACTGCCGCACTCGTGCTGGCTGGGCTTGTTGCAGAAGGCTATACAACTGTTTCAGGCGCAAGGCATATCGATCGCGGCTATCACAAGATCGAAGATGAGCTTTCAAGCCTTGGGGCAGATATACAAAGGGTGGAAGATTGAAAAAAAAGTGGGTCATAGCATTAAGTGTTTTGCTCGTGGTCGTCGTCACAATCGTGACGCTGTCTTTCACGCTTTTCACCATCCAAAATATCGAGATCGACATGCGGACAAGCTCGTCTCAGGTTTACACCTCTGACGAAATTTTGAAGGCCTCTCAGGTCAGCAAGGGCAAAAATATCATGTTTTTAAACAAAACCGCCATGACCGAAAACCTTGAAGCTGAGTATCCGTATATGCAGGTGATAAACATCGAAACTCGCTTTCCTTACACTTTGGTGTTTCACCTTGCCGAGCGAACGGCGTTTTATGCGATAAAAAGTGGCGAAAAATATTTGAAGCTTGACAGAGATTTAAAGGTGCTTGGGCGCTCTGACAGCGCAGACGGCTTGATTTTGATTGACGGAGAGCTAAACTTGCAGGTGGGGCAGTTTGCGCAGCTTGAAAACTTGAAAGAGCTTTGTGATGCGATCCTTGCTTGCAACAGAACGCAGGCTGAGGCGCTTGCAACTTTTGAAAAGCTCGAATATTTTGAAAGCGAAAATGATATTTATCACACTCCTGAACTTGGCATAAAGCTCACCTTAAAATCAGGTAGAGAGGTATATCTGCACAACTGCTCACATGTGCTTGCGGACAAGCTTGCCAAATTTTATTCGGTTTTAGGGCAGATTTACACGCTTTCAGGGATGTTGGAGGATGAGGCCATCACCACAAGCCAAATCCACATCGAAAACTTCATCGGCTCGCCGCAAGACGGCCAAACTTGTTATTTTTATCTCATGTATCAGGGCGAAAAAGTAACAATATGAAAATATATACAAAAAAATAAATATTTATAAATTTTTGTTTGACAAATTTAAAGTTTTATTCTAAAATAGAGGCAGGAGAACAAATGAGAGGGAAACAAGTTGTAGTTTTAGAGATTGGGTCATCACAGCTTAGGGTGATAGTTGCAAAACCTGGGCTGAATGATTCTCTTTTTGTAAAAGATCAAGCGGAAAAAAATTATGACGGCTATTATCAAGGCGAGTTTGTCGAGCCATCCAAACTTGCGCCGGCGCTTTATGATCTTTTCAGTTCGATTGACTTTTTGCGAAACAAGTATAACAAAAAACTCTTCGTCGCACTTCCTGCCGAAATGACAAATGTGGCACTTGCGTCAGCTTCTATGAGCGTGGAGGGGCTGGGGAGAGTGACAAAAGGCGATGTCGACGCGCTCAGCCAGCAAGCACTTGAAAAAGTCAAAGCGCCTGATGTTGAAATCGTTTCAACTTCTCCATTCGGCTTTTATGTCGACGATGTCAAATCTCCTGAGCCTGTCGGCAAAAAGGGCAGAACGCTTTCGGCAGAGTTTTCGATCATAACTTGTCCTGCCAAACTCATCAAAAGTTTCAATGAAATTTTGGCGGACCTTGGCTTTGTCAGTGTGGAATACATAAGCGAGCCTCTCGCCTCGGCGCTCACAGTTGTGCCTGAGGAAGAGAGAGAGGAATGCGCGCTCGTCATCGATGTCGGGCAGCTTTCCACCAGCGTGGCTTATGTTAGTGGTGGCGGACTTTCCAGCTTGACTTCGTTTTCAATCGGCGGAGGTCACATCACGAGCGATCTTTCGGAGGCTTTCGACCTGACCTTTGAAAATGCAGAACGGCTGAAAAAAATGGTGGTGATTTCGGTGGAAGCTCAGCCGCTTGACTACTACGACCTCATCACCGCAGAGGGAAAGGTTGAAAGAATTTTGCAAGATGACGCAGGCAAGGTCGTTTCATATCGGCTTGAAACCATCGCCTCGGCGATCAATCAGTGCCTGATAATGCAGGGCATATCGCTTGGAAGCTATCTGCCGATATACCTCATCGGTGGAGGCGCCAGCAAAATCAAGGGCGGAAAAGATTTTCTCGCAAAATGCATCAGCAAAAACATCGCCTACGGCAGGGCGCCATTTCCAGGCAAAGACAAGCCAGAGGAGGCCGCGCTTTTCTCACTTGCAAGTTTTGCTTTGAAAAATTGTGATTAAGCGCAAATTTGCTTGCAAATTATGCGAAAATCGATTATAATTTTGTAAAATAGGAGACGAACATGGAAAACAACAACAATAACAACAATGTCACATCCTTCGCCAAAATCAAAGTCGTTGGCGTTGGCGGCGGCGGAAACAATGCCGTAAACAGGATGATCGAGGCAGGAGTTGATTCGGCTGAGTTTGTTGCAGTCAACACCGACAAACAGGCGCTGGTTGTCAGCAAGGCACCAATCAGGTTGCAGATTGGAGAGCGCCTCACAGGCGGTCTTGGCGCAGGCGGCATACCTGAGGTTGGTCAAAAGTCAGCCGAGGAAAGCAAAGAGCACATCACTGAGATGCTCAAAGGCTCGCATCTTGTTTTCATCACTGCTGGCATGGGCGGCGGAACCGGAACAGGTGCTGCACCAGTGGTTGCAAGAATTGCAAAAGAGATGGGCATTTTGACGATTGCTGTTGTCACAAAGCCATTCGCTTTTGAAAGCAGGGTGAGAGCTGAAAATGCAAACAAGGGCATCGAAGAGCTCAAAAAATATGTCGACACCATGGTCATCATTCCAAACGAAAGGCTCTTCCAAATCGTTCCAAAAAAGACACCGATTTTGGAAGCGTTCAGATATGCTGATGATGTGCTTCGTCAGGGCATTCAAGGCATTTCGGATCTTATTGCAAAACCAGGGCTCATCAACCTTGACTTTGCCGACGTTAAAACGATCATGCAAAACAAGGGCCTTGCACATATGGGCATCGGTCATGGCAAAGGCGAAAACAAAGCTCTCGAAGCGGTCAAGCAGGCGGTTGCAAGCCCGCTCATTGAAACGACGATCGAAGGTGCAAAAGGTCTGCTTCTCAATGTCAAGGGCGGCATCGATCTGACGCAGGAAGATGTCAGCGAAGTAGCTATGCTCGTTCAAGAGGTCATCGACCCAAGCTGTGTGGTGATTTTTGGAAACAGCATCGACATGGATATGAACGATGAGCTTGAAGTGACGATCATCGCAACAGGCTTCCCAAATCCAGAGGACAAGCCAAAAGACGAGGCTGCTGAGGAGGCGAGAGACTTTAATCCTGACTTTGCAGAAAATGAAGGGCTCAAAGGTCTGAGTTCTCTCAAAAACATGCAAGAGCAGCAAAAGGCTGAGGTTTCTATCAAAAAAGATGAAAACGCGGCGTCATCTCGAGTTGATGTTGACGCGTCGGTTCCTGCTTGGCTGAGACAGCTGCGAAGCAAAAAGAAATAATGCTAACTTTTAGGCGCGCTAATTAAAGCGCGCTTTTTTTATTCTACAAAATTGAACAGGATTTGTTTCAAGTCGCGAAAATTATGTTAACTTCTCTTTCAGGATTTGTTTTAAAATGGCATTATCTGAAAAGGAGAAAGCCATGCAGATAGTCATCGAATATGCGCTTGTTGTCAATTTGATTTTAAATTATTTCATTTTAAAGTCCTGCGCAAAACTCTTCAAGGTTTCACCAAAATGGTGGTTTGTCAGTTGCCTTTTTGGCAGTGTGATGGCGATCATTATGCCTTTGTTCAATTTCCCTTTGGTGGTGAGCATTCTTGCAACGATCTTGGTCGGGATCATCATGACCTGCATCAGTTTTCCAATCAAAAGCGTCAAAGATTTTTTCTTTTACGGCTTTGGGCTGGTGTTTTTGACCTTCGTTTTTGGCGGTGCTTGTTATATGATTTCGTCATGGTTTGGCGATCTCAGCACGCTTGTGATCTGCCTTTGCTGCGCCGCTATATATTTTTGCGTTTCGCTTTTGCTTTCAAAACTTTTAAAAAAGCGGGTGCTTGACAGCTTTACTTGCAGCGTGCAGATCAAGTGCAAGGGCAAAACTGTGGAGGAGATAGGCTATTTTGACACCGGCAATGTGCTCTACGATCCTGTCACCTCGGCGCCGATAGTGCTCATTTCAAAAAGCGTGTTTGAAAAACTTGTGGGCGAGGACTATCTGTTTTTCATGCTGAAAAAAGAGAAGGCCAAAAAATTGCCATATGGGCATTTTGTCAATGTCGGCTCAGCGGTCACAAACGGCGAGATGCTGGTCTTTATGGCGGAAAAGCTGACTATCTCTGAAAAAGGCCAGCACGCAAAGATCTTCAAAAACACTCTGCTTGGTCTGAGCATGGCCGACTTTTCAAAAAGTTTAAACTCTGGCGTGCTGCTCCACAGCAGTCTCGCCTGACGGGAGGGGAATGAAAAAGTTATATTTTTTCGTAAAAGCATTTTTTTGGAAAATTTTTGCCAAAAAAAATTTTTCTTCGGTTCGCGGCATCGTTTGCTACATCTGCGGCAACGAGGCCTTGCCTTTGCCACTTGATGCGGAGGAAGAAAAAATCCTTGTGCGCCAGGCGGAGCAGGGCAGCGAGTTTGCAAAAGAAAAACTCATCGAGCACAATCTTAGGCTTGTCGTTTATATCGCCAAAAAATTTGAAAACACAGGCATCGAGTTTGAAGATCTCATCTCAATCGGCTCGGTTGGGCTCATCAAGGCGGTCAAAACATTCCGCAGCGACAAAAACATCAAGCTTGCAACTTATGCCTCTCGCTGCATCGAAAACGAGCTTTTGATGCAACTTAGAAAGCTATCCAAAGTCAAAGGCGAGGTCAGCCTTGACAAACCTCTCTCCGAGGACGGCGAGGGAAACCAGCTGCTGCTTGCCGACATCATGGCAAGCGAGACGGATGAGATCTCTGCCGCCATGGATTCATCTGCGGATCGCGAGATTTTGTGGCAAATTTTGGGCAGGTTAGAGCGACGCGAGCAGGAGATCATGATCCTGCGTTTTGGGCTTGAAGGCAAGGACGAGCTCACGCAAAAAGAGGTCGCCGACAAGCTTGGCATCAGCCAAAGTTATATTTCGCGCATAGAAAAAAAGATTTTGGTAAAAATGAAAAAAGAGCTCTCAAAGCTCAGTTAAAGCGCGTTTAATCCAAAAAAAATCGATTTTTTTCACTATTTTTTTGGTTTTTTGTCAAAAAAATCTAACTTCGAATAAAAGCCTTCGTTTGGGAGAGAATCTCTTTCGGAGGCTTTTTCTATGTCAAACAAGGTTGTAATTTCGGGCATAAACACTTCGCTTTTGCCCAAACTTTCAAACGAGGATATTTTAAATCTCATGAAAAAAGTCAAGGCGGGCGACGAACTGGCACGCGAAGCCTTTGTTGTGGCAAATTTGAGGCTCGTGCTTTCGGTCGTGCAAAGATTTTCAGGCCGCTCAGACAAAGCCGATGACATGTTTCAGGTTGGATGCGTTGGGCTTATGAAAGCGATTGACAATTTTGACGAGAGTCTGAACGTTCGCTTTTCCACCTACGCCGTGCCAATGATAGTTGGAGAGATTCGCAGGTTTTTGCGCGACAACAATTCGGTCAGAGTTTCTCGGTCGCTGCGCGATATAGCCTACAAATCGCTGCAAGCCAAAGAGCAACTCTCAAAGGCAAACCACAGCGAGCCGACGATTGAGGATATATCAAAATATCTCAGCGTTCCAGCAAAGACGATCACTTTTGCGCTCGATGCCATCAGCGACACAATTTCGCTTTCTGACCCAGTCTACTCGGATGGCTCCGACACGATCGAACTCCAAGATCAATTGTCGAATTTGAAAGACAGTGACGAAAGTCTGTATGAAAAGATAGCGATCAAGGACGCCATAAAAAAACTTGCGCCGCGCGAACGGCAGATTTTGCTCTTGCGCTACTATGTTGGCAAAACCCAAATGGAAGTCAGTGAAGAGGTGGGGATATCTCAGGCGCAGGTTTCGCGACTTGAAAAAAATGCGCTAAAACTCATAAAAGAAAAAATTGACGGCTAGGTCGAATTTTGTCATTTTGCTGAAAACTTGCTCATATATCTAGATCAATGGAAACTTCATTTATGGAACTCAGATGCAAAGAGGTTGTCAACGTCGTCGATGGGCGAAGGCTCGGGCATATCATAGATGTGGCGCTAAATCTTTCCACCGGCTGCGTGACAGGAATTGTCGTGCCGGGCGAAAAATCCTTTTGGAATGTGTTTAAATCAGGAGCCGAGTTTTTTATACCGCTAAATCAAATAATCAAAATAGGTGAGGACGCGATCTTGGTGCAAATATATGGAGGCGAGCCAAATCAAAACCCATACATTTTGAGTGACAAAAAAAATTAAGCCGCGATTTTGGCTTAATTTTTTTATATTTAGCAAAATACTTGAATTTTACAAATCTTGCAGCAATTTTTTAAAGCTGTCGATGTCTTTGAATTGTTTGTAAACAGAGGCAAAACGAACATATGCCACGTCGTCAAGCTTTTTCAAATTTTCCATAACAAGTTCGCCAATCCTTGACGAAGCGACTTCTTGCGAAAAACTGTTTTGCAGCGTTTTTTCAATGTTCATCGCCACTTCTTCGATCTGTGACAATGTCACAGGTCTTTTTTCACACGCCTTGATGATGCCGTTTTTGATTTTGTTGATATCAAAAGGCTGGCGGCTGCCATCCGATTTTATCACCAATATCGGCGTAACCTCCACGGTTTCATAGGTGGTGAAGCGCTTGCCACAGCGCAAACACTCTCTTCTTCGTCTGATAGAGTTGGTTTCGTCATTTGAGCGAGAGTCCAAAACTTTGCTTTCCTCTCCTCCACAATATATGCATCTCATTTGTCTTCTCCTTGCTTTAAAGCATACCATATATGCCAAAAAAAAGCAAACAAAAAAGCGTGCTGTGGTTTTAAAATTTTAAAACAATAAATATACATTTTTTTGATGACAACTCTCGCGCAAGCAAAAATCAACAAGTTTTTCAAAATCTCCGGCTATCAAAACCTGCCGGACAAAATTTTGCGCAGGCTGTGTGATCTGGGGTTGACGCAAGGCCAGCAGGTGTGCGTGAGGGCAAGGTCGCTCCTCAAAAAAGCACTGCTCATCGAGGTGCGCGGCTATGAGCTTTCTCTCAAATCCGACATCGCAAAAGGGGTGATTTTGGAGTGAAAAAGGTTTGCGAGAAAGAAATTTTGAAAGAGGTTTTGCTCGTTGGAAATCCAAACACCGGAAAAACGACGCTCTTCAACTTGCTCACAGGTGCAAATGAGCATGTCGGCAACTGGCATGGCGTGACGGTTGAGGAAAAGGGCAGGCCTTTTTTGTGTAACGATCAAAAGCTTAAACTTGTCGATCTTCCTGGCATATATTCGATGAGCGCGCTCAGCTATGAAGAGCAGGTTGCGATAGACTATTTGCGCGCGCACGACAAAAGCAAGGTGATAAACATCTGCGACGCGAGCAACATCGAGCGCAATCTTTCGCTGACGCTTGGGCTGCTTGAATATGGGCTTGATGTTGTGCTGGTGATAAACTGCATGGGCGCGCATCCACTTTGCAAAGTGGATTGCAAAAAACTTTCTTCAATTTTAGGCATCCCAGTCATCGAAATAAATGCCAAAACAGGGCAGGGCATCGAAAGGCTGAAAAGTTCGCTTTTGCAGCCGCATGGCGAGCCGCCGCTTCCAAAATACGCAAAATCGCTTGCAAAATTATGCCAAAACTTTGCTTGCCAAAGCAGGCGCGAGTTTTTTGCCATAAAACTGCTTGAAAAGGACGAAAAAATTGCAGCAGAAAAAAACTTTGATTTTGCAGGTTTGCCGTCTGACTCGATTTCGCTTGTCGCAAAAGAGCGATATGATTTTATTGCGTCGATCAAGGCAAGTTGCATCAAAAGCTCTGGCAAAGTGTATGGCAAAAGCAAGCTTGACAAAGTGTTTTTGAACAGGTTTTTGGCATTTCCGATCTTTCTGCTCATCCTTTGCGGCGTGTTCTATCTGACCTTCTTTTCGCTTGGCAAGTGGCTGTCTGAACTTTTAAGTTCGCTCGTTGATTCGACGCTTGGCAGTTTTGCAAAATTGGCGGCAGGCTCGCTTTTTGGAGAGCAAAGCTGGCTTTATGGCCTCGTGTGTGACGCGCTGGTTGGCGGCACTTCCACAGTGCTTTCGTTTTTGCCGCAAGTTGGTCTGCTGTTTTTGTTTCTTTCGCTTTTGGAGGATAGCGGCTACCTCTCACGCGTGGCGTTTGCGAGCGAAGATATTTTTGGCAAGCTTGGGCTTTCTGGCAAAAGCATCTACACACTGCTCATGGGCTTTGGCTGCTCGACCACCGCGATATTAACCGCACGCAACATGGACGACAAAAAGGCCAAAATCAAAACAGCGATGCTCACGCCATACATGAGTTGCAGCGCCAAGTTTCCGATATATGTGGTGATAGGCGGCGCATTTTTTGGAGCGAGCAATGTGTTTGTCATCCTTGGGCTGTATCTGCTTGGGCTTGCGGTTGCGCTGCTTTTGAGCTATATCTATGAAAAGACGATTTTAAAGAGCAAAGAGCAGTCGTTCATTTTGGAGTTCCCGCCATACCGTTGGAGCGGCATCAAAAGGGTTTTCAGCGTTTTGTGGGAAAATATCAAAACCTTCCTCATTCGAGTCGGCTCGCTTTTGATCGCCATGAATGTTATCGTGTGGCTGCTTGGCAATTTCAGCTTTTCGTTTGGCTATCTGCCGCAAACAGGCGGTGAGAGCATGCTGGAAAGCTTGGGAAAAATTTTGGCGCCGGTGTTTGCGCCTCTTGGCTTTGGTTCGTGGGGAGCGGCAAGCGCACTGGTTGCCGGCTTTATCGCAAAAGAGGTGATAATCTCTTCGATTTCGATGTTCAACCTGGTTTCAAATTCTGGCGATATCGCCTCGTCGCTGTCGGATCCGCAAAGCATGGTGTTTTTTGCCTCGCCTGCCGCTGCGCTTTCATTTTTGGTGTTCTGTTTGCTTTATTGCCCTTGCATTTCTTCAACCGCTGTGCTTGGGCAGGAGATAGGAAAAAAGTGGACGGCGTTTGCCGTTGTGGTGCAACTTTGTCTGGCATATCTTACAACTCTCTTTGTCTACAACCTTGCTTTGGCTGTTGAAAAGTTTGGGTTTTGGCCGGTAGCTGGTGTGATTGCGGTGTTTGTCGTGATTTTGATCAGCATTTTCAAAATAATTGGAGCGATAAAAAAACCACGAGCTTGTCGTGGCTGCAAAGGCTGCAAGTGATCACTTTTAAAGTTCAATAAAACTATCAAACAGCTCTTGCCCTGAAAAATTCGGCTCTTCAAATTCTGCGTCGTCTTTGATATAAAATCTTTCTGGAATTTCAGAAGCTTCGTGGTCAATTTCCGCGAGGCATTTGTTGTCAGCAAACACCAAACAGCCATTTTGATCGATATAGCAAAGCCTGTCAAGGTTTATGAAAAAAAGCTGTCCGTTGAACCTTGAATAAGCCCTTGCAATTTCATTTTTCGTCAAAAATTTGCCGATTGATTTTGGTGGAAGCTTAACCAGTTCATTGTCGAGGCAAGCGAGCAGCTCTTTTTGTGTTGAGAGCATATAATTGATGTTTTTGATGTTGATTTCTTTCATCACGATCTCCTTTTTCTTTTATTCTAGCGAAAACAGCTTTACGCGGTCAATCGCTCGGCAAACGAGCAAGGCGAAATTAGTGTCGAAGTTTTGCGAAAAATTTGCAAAATAAATATATTTGCTTAAAAAGTGAAAAGCAAAGCAAAAGCTTGGCATTTTTTCACATTTGTGTTACAATACTCTCATGAGCAAACCGATAGTTGCTGTTGTCGGCAGACCTAATGTTGGCAAGAGCACCTTTTTCAACAAAATTTGTGGCAAGCGTATCAGCATTGTCGACGATGCCCCGGGTGTCACCCGAGACAGAATTTATGCTGACGCAGAATGGGCAGGCAGAAGTTTCACTTTGATCGACACAGGCGGACTCGACCCAAAAAGCGGCGACATTTTTCAAAAAGAGATCGCTCGTCAAGCGGATATCGCCATGGAGATAGCAAACGTCATCGTTATGCTGGTTGACGGCAAATCTGGCATAACGCTTGCAGATGAAATGCTGGCAAAAAAGCTCCGCGCGTCAAAAACGCCGGTCGTTTTGGTTGTCAACAAGCTTGACAGGTTTGACAGGTCGGATGCGTATGATTTTTATCAGCTTGGCCTCGGCGAGCCTTTTCCGATCTCGTGCGAGCAATCCAAAGGTTTGGGCGATGTGCTTGAAGAGATTGTCAAATATTTTCCAGAAAAGTCTGCCGCAGAGGAAGAGGATGACACAATCAAAATCGCCATCGTTGGCAGGCCTAATGTTGGCAAAAGCAGCATAATCAACAGGCTTTTGGGGCAAAAAAGAGTGGTGGTCAGCGACGTTGAGGGCACGACTCGCGACTCGGTTATGACGCCGTTTAAGTTCAACAAAAAAACCTATTATCTTGTCGACACAGCTGGTCTGCGGCGCGGCCGAGGGGTTGAAAAGGAGTCGGTGGAAGGTTACAGCGTGCTTAGAACGATGAAAGCTATCGACACCGCCGATGTTGTTGTGATAGTTTTTGCCGCGGACCAAAAGCTCACTGAGCAGGATGTGCGGATCGCTGGCTACGTTCACGAGGCAGGCAAGCCGAGTGTGATCGCGATCAACAAAATCGATCTTTTTGAAGGCGATCGCAACAACATCATCAAAACTTTGGACCGCGATCTTGCTTTTATGGACTACTATCTTCCAGTGTTTATCTCTGCCTTGCAGGGCACGAAACTCGGCGACCTTATGCCAGCGGTTTTAAAGGCGTATGAAAACTCATCAAGGCGCATAAAAACCGGCCAGCTCAATGAGATGCTCTCCGACGCGCTCCTCAGCTTTGAGCCTCCTGCAAAGGGTGGCAGAAAGGCAAAAATCAAGTATATCACCGAAGCGTCAACAAATCCACCGACCTTTGTGCTTTTTGTCAACGACCCAAAACTGGTCAACTTTTCCTATCTGCGATACCTTGAAAATCGCTTTCGAGAAAGGGTGGATTTTTCTGGCACTCCAATCAAATTTGTGCTCAAATCAAAGGAGGAAGAATGATTTATTACTGGTTTATCCTCGTGGTTGTCGTTTCATATTTTATTGGAAACATCAGCTTTGCAAGGCTGTTTTCTCGCAAGCTTAAAAATGAGGACATAACACAAAAGGGCAGCGGCAACCCTGGCACGATGAATATGCTCAGAGTTTATGGCATTGGCTACGCTGTCATAACACTGCTCGGCGATGCGCTCAAAGCCGGCGTCACCGCTCTCGTTTGCGGCTATATCTTTGCGCCTTACGGGCTTTTTGAACTTGCCTTTCTCGTTTCGGGAACAGCGATAATTTTGGGGCACAATTTTCCGGTTGTCTACAAGTTTAAGGGTGGCAAAGGGATGGCGAGCTTGTTTGGCATCTTTATGTTCAGCCCGCTTTGGTATGTTGGGCTTGCCATGTTCGTTTTTTGCGTCGTGTTTTTGTATTTTGTCGACTATGCCTTCATGGCTTCGATGATCTTCGTCTTTTCGCTGGGCATCGCTTGGATCATCTTGCTTGCAGTCACTCAACCTATGTGGTGGTGGATATGTATAATCTTGATCGTGTTCAATTTGATTTTGAGTTTGATCATGCACAGGGCAAACATACTCAGGTTTTGCAAGGGCACCGAAAATCCGACTTATTTTAAAGACAAGGTCAACAAGCTTTTCAAAAAAAAGGAGAAGACCGAGACGGCTGCTCACAAGCCTGAAATGGAAATTGTGATATCAGAAGAAGAGCAGCGCAAGGCAGAAAAAGAGCTGCAAAAGCAAAAGCAAGAAAAAAATCAAAATGACAAAGAGGAAAATGATTTGGAGGGCTAAAACTTAAAGCCCTCTTTTTTTTGTCAAAAGTTATATTTTTTTCAAAAGGCTCATAAGTTATGGTAACTTTGGAGGTCTTTTATGGAAAAATTTAAAATCTACGACGACATTCGCGTTCGCACAAACGGCGAGATATATGTCGGCGTTGTGGGACCGGTCAGGGTTGGAAAATCAACTTTTATCACCGAGTTTATGAAAAAACTCGTGCTTCCAAACATCACCGGCAAATACTCAAAAGACAGAGCTGTTGACGAACTTCCGCAGTCAGCAGACGGCAAAACGATCATGACAACTCAACCAAAATTTGTGCCAAACGAGGCTGTCAAAATTTCTGTTCATGACGGAGTTGAGCTCAAAGTTAGGCTCATCGATTGCGTTGGATATCTCGTCAGCGGCGCGATGGGGCACATCGAAAACAACGCGCCAAGAAAGGTGAAAACGCCTTGGAGCGACGAGGAGATGCCTTTTGAGGAGGCAGCCGAGATCGGCACGCAAAAGGTCATGAAAGAGCACTCCACCGTTGGTGTTGTCGTGACGACCGACGGCTCAGTGACGGACATACCTCGCCCTAACTATGTCGAAGCAGAGGAGAGGGTGGTAGGCGAGATGAAAGAGAGCGGCAAACCGTTTGTCATCGCTCTCAACTGCAAGTCGCCAAACAGCTCGGATGCCAAAAAACTCGCCTCTTCGCTGGAAGAAAAATACGGCGTTCCAGTCATCGCTCTCAACGCTGTCGAACTTAAAGAAGGCGACATTGACAAGGTGTTTGAAAAGCTGCTGTATGAATTTCCTGTCACTTCGATCAAGATTCAAATGCCGCGTTGGCTGCAAGCGCTTGATTTTGATGACGAGATCATCCAAGAGATCGCCTCTGAAATGCGCAACTTTGCAAGTGGCATGAACAAGCTCAGCGATGTTGACAAAAGCAGGATCGCCTTCACCGAAAGCGACTCGTTTGATCCAATCACCTTTTCAAGCGTTGAGATGGGCGACGGAACAGTCAGATTCAGCGTGATACCAAAGGATGGACTTTTCTATCGCGTGCTTTCAAAGCAGTGCGGCTGCGATATTCGCGACGACTACGAACTTATGACCTATATCAAAGAGCTCGCGATCGCCAAACTTGAATACGACAAGATCAAAGACGCCCTTGCTCAGGTCAAAGAGACCGGCTATGGCATTGTTGCACCAACCGCCAGCGATTTTGAAATCGCCGAGCCAGAACTCGTCAGACAGGGCTCAAAATTTGGAGTTAAAATCAAAGCCAGCGCGCCGAGTTTGCACATTCTGCGCGTTGATGTTGCCACCGAGGTCACTCCACTTGTTGGAACCGAGGAGCAAAGCCGAGACCTTGTCAGCGACCTTGCCTTGCAAATTCAAGACAGCCCAGAGGCGGTTTGGCAGACCAACATTTTGGGCAAAACGCTCTCGGAGCTTATAGGCGAAAACATCAATTCCAAGATCATAATGATGCCTGCTGACGCGCAGCGAAAGATGCGCAAAACTCTCGGCCGAATCATCAACGAGGGCCGCGGCGGAATCATCTGTATACTGCTTTAAAAAAACAAGAGCCTCGCTCTTGTTTTTATTTTTCAATTCCCCAAAGCTCGTCATAAATTTGCGTCAACTTTGGAACGTAGTGTTTAAAGGTTTCGGCTTCTTTGTATGCCTCTTTTGTCAAGCTTTCTTCTGGGATTATATGCGAAAATTTTAATACTGTGAATCGAGAGTCATACGGATCTTTTACGATTTTCTCATACTTTGAGACGAGATTTGCTCTGCAAAAAACTCTGTCACCTTTGCGGAGCAGAAGTGGTGAATTGCCACGATAATATTGCTCTCCGCCCAAGGTCTCATGTGAGTTATCATCCGAGGTTGTTTTTATAAGATAGTTGTAAATCGTATATTCATCTCGGTTCTTTTTCATTGGTGTTTTTGCCACCTCTCCTGTTGTTAGTGAGATAACCGAAAATATGTTTGATCTTTCAATCTGAAAAGGCCTGACAGATTTTGCAAAAATTTTTGTCAAAAAGTGTCCGTGACTGTAATATGAGACCAGTTTGCCATAACATGCCACAGGTTGACCATCGTAATGGGCAGATGAAAGGCTGTCGCGCAATTCCTCTGAAAAAAAGAGAGAAAAAAGGCCGCCATCTTTGTTAAACGCTTTGATTGTGGCTTTGTAAACATCGCCGCTGCCACACAAATACTCTGGAAGCGGCTCAAAAACTCTTTTTGGTGGCAAAACAACGTCGCCTATAATTTTTGCTTTGTTTATATCTGCCATTTTCTTACTCCTTTGAAAGCTTGCTAAGATCTTCTAAAACTTGGGTGGGTGTGTCAAAATTTTTTATTAGGTCAAATTGCTCATTTGATACGAGTTTTGGAGAAATCAGGTTTGTTATCTGTGGCTTTAAAAAGTTCTCCTTGTCTGCCTGAACACCGTGAGGCGTTATGTTTTTAAAGTCGCCGCTGCAAATGATGTGTTTGCGTTCCTGCAAAAACTTTGGCGCTTCGTCTGACTGCATCTCATAGAAAGCTGAAAAAGTTTCCTTTCCATAGCAGTGATGAGAGGATAACAAAAATTTTGCTACATAAAGATTTTTTGCCAAAGAGAAAACCATTGGAGTTTTGAGTAGCGAGCCATAAAAGAAAAACGAAGCGGTGTTCAAGCTAGGAGACGAGTCTATTTCATTTGTTATAGTTTTGAGGCGCACAATGTTTTTGAACATGTTGTCTTCAAATACGCTGACCATTCTGCCAAAAAATTCATAGTTTTTGCCACTCTTTTGGCACTCGACAAATTTTTCTAAAAGTTCTTGTGGTATGTGAACAATAAAAATTGTCTCCTTGCCGTTTTTGTCCGTTATTGCGATACGCGAAGCATACAGACGGTCGCCTCTTGAATTATAAGAAATTTTAATTGGTCCGTCTAGCGCTCTACCAAAAATTCGCACTTTATTTATGTCTTTTCTTTTCATTTGTCTTCCTTGCTTCTATTTTAAAACACAAGTGGCGGTTTGTCAAGATGCGATTTTGCAAGTTTCGAACTTTTTTTGAGCCGAGAGCATATAAAGCAAACATGAAAAAAGAAGACGCAAAATTCACTATAATCTGCATAAAAGCCCCAAAATGGATGCGACCGTTTTTGAAGCCGTTTGTTAAAAACGATTAAAAAACCCGCCCCTCGCTTTTGCCGTGCGGCAAAGGGCAGCCTTTGAAAAAGGCCGCCAGCCGCGCTTGAAAAGCGCGGCGCGAGGGGCGGGTGTGGTCAACAAAAAAAACCTCGATCGAAGTTGAGGTTAGTTTTTGCTTTAAAACTCTTTTTCAAGGCAGAGCAAGCCGGAAATGTTTTTCAGAGTCTGCGGATCTGAGTCAAAGTTTTTCAAACTTTCCCAGTCTTCATAGCTGAGCATTTCTGCATTATAGGCTTGTGTGAAATTTATGCCAAGCTTTTTTTCTGGCTCTTCATCTTCATGCTCAATCGTTCTCACAACAAAGCTGCCTCTTCCGGCAAAGGCGGACTGGTTGAAAAGCTTGAGTCTTTTATCCTTTTCGATTTGAATTGTGCCGCCTATATAGTTATAGCCGCCTGCTTTTGTCTTGGAAGATTTTATTAGAATTTTGTAAAAGTCGTGCGAAGGCGTTTTGTAAAGTATTTTTGGTTGTTTCATTATCCAGCCAGACGCGCAAATCACGTTTGCTGGCTTTGTTTTGTCTCTGCCAGACGAAAAGTGTTTGACAGCTTCAAGAGTCAAATAGTTTTCCATCTGGCCATTTTTTCGCTCAGATGAAATTCTGCAAAAAAAGATGCTTTGTTTGTTGTAATTGAAGCTTTCTTCCACAAATTTCAACTGGTTTTGCTTGAAAACCATCGGTATGCTTTTGTCTTCTGCCAAACAATTTGAGCACTCTATGCTTGTTTGGTAAACTCCAAAATCCTTTTTTGCAAAATAGAGCAGTTTGGGCTTTGAGTCGATTTTTCCTATTATTCTCACTGAGTTCAAGTCGTTTGGCCTAAATTTCACGGTCTGGTCCTCCTTTGTATTTTTCGTCAAATTCGCTAAGTGCTTTTTTTGATATATCAAAATAAGTCAGTTTCGATCGCTCCTCATCCGACAGCTTTTCAGCGGGAACTATAGTCGAAAAATCTTATTCCTACGCTAGGCAGAGAAGAATTTTTGCAAAGGCGATTTTTCTCTTCTCGATTGAAAAAATCGGCATGACAAAACACTTTGTCTAAAACGCGATATGGAAACTCTTGCCCTGGCTCTACTATATAAAACTCTCCGATGGTGTCATATTTGCGCTCGTAATTTGGCAAAGCGTTTTGTTGATCAGTATCTTTTGCAACTTTATATGGGCAACATAGCAAAACTTTGTATTGATCATAATTTTTGGTTGAAAGATTTTTTACTGGATTTTTTATGATATGTCCAAAGAGCTTGATTGCATCTTTGCGCTTTTTTTCATAATTATCTAGAGCTATTTCAGAATGCTTTGCCAAAACGTAATACTCAAACAGCCCAGTTTGCGACTCGCACACAATTTTTCCCCAAAGCATAATAGTGGCTTTATTTTCAAATGCCTTTTTGAGATTGTCAGCAACTTTTTTGCTTTGTGTGAGCACAGGGATGTATTTTGCTCTCTCTTTATCTTTGATTTTTAATTCGATTTTCAAAATTGTGAACCAAAGCTCGCTGTTAAAGTTTTTTGAGCAAAAAGTTTGTTCTGGTTCTGTGATGATCTTTCCGATGATTCTTGCTTTGTTTAAACCGTTGTAATCAAGGTTTTGCATGAGTTCTCCTTTGTATGACTATAGTTTAATACAGTTGCTCCGGAAAGTCAATATGCAATTTTGCTTTTTAAAAAAATTTGAGAAGATTGATTTATCAAGCATAAAGGGCTGTTTTGATGCCTTTGCAAAGCGGATAAAAAACCCGCCCCTCGCTTTTGCCTTGCGGCAAAGGGCAGCCTTTGAAAAAAGGCCGCCAGCCGCGCTTTTCAAGCGCGGCGCGAGGGGCGGGTGTGGCCAACAAAAAAACCTCGAGCGAAGGCGAGGTTAGTTTGACTTTCTTGCGGTTTTAATGCACTTTGCGCAGGCTTTAACTTTCTTTTGTTTTCCGTCAACCTCGATGGTTGTGGTTTGCAAGTTAAGCTCAAAAGTTCTGTTTGACTTGTTTTCTGCGTGGCTAATGTTTTTTCCGGCCATTTTTCCGCGTCCGCATATTTCGCAAACTTTTGACATACTTTTCACCTCCGATTTCTGATTAAGCAATGCAATTATAGCATAAACTGGCTTGAAATGCAACAAATTTTGCAAAAATTTTATTAAAGTTTTTAAATGGCCTCAAAACGCTTGAAAAAAAAATTACAATATAGTAAAATATTCTTGACCTCAGCAAAAAGGAGTCAAAACTTTGACTGTTGATACGAACAATTATTATGGCAACATTTCGATCAGTGACGACGCGATAAGAGTCGTTGCTGGTTTTGCCGTGCTTGATTGCTATGGCGTTGTCGACCTTGTGTCAAAAACATTCAAAGACAGCGCAAAGGAGCTTTTCAACAAACAGTCCTATTCGCGAGGCATCAAAATTCACAATGTGGACAACCGCATCTTCATCGATGTTTACTGCATCATGAAATACGGTGTGTCTATCAGCGCCGTTTCTGAATCCTTGAAGAAATCGGTTAAATATAGTGTAGAAAATTTTACAGGAATGATTGTAGACTCTGTCAACGTTCACGTTGTCGGAGTTAGAGTGTAGGAGTGAGCATGATTAAGTCAATAAATGGCCCTACTTTTCGAAAGATGATTGTGGCAGGCGCCAGCCTTTTGGAGCAAAACAAAAAATATGTCGATTCATTGAACGTGTTTCCGGTTCCAGACGGAGACACTGGCACAAATATGTTTTTGACCATGAAGTCAGCCGTGAACGAAGTTGGCAAATGTGTCAGCGCAAATGTCGATGAACTGAGCGCTGCTTTTGCCAAAGGTGCGCTCAAAGGCGCCAGAGGAAACAGCGGTGTGATAACCTCGCAGATCTTCAAGGGCTTTTGTTCGGTTACAGAAAAATTCAGCGAAATCACCACCAAAACCTTTGCCAAGGCTATGCAAGAGGGCGCAAACATCGCTTACAAGGCCGTGACCAAGCCAAAAGAGGGCACGATTTTGACGGTCATTCGAGTTATGGCAGAAAACGCCGTAAACATCGCAAAAAAGACCGACAATTTTGAGACCTTTTTGAAGAAAGTGCTAGAAACCGGTGAGGAGATTTTAAAGCAGACCCCTGAGATGCTTCCGGTGCTCAAAAAAGCTGGCGTTGTTGATGCAGGCGGTCGAGGGATTATCATCATCTTCACAGGGTTTTACAAGCTGCTTATGGGCGAAGAGAACCTTGATGTCATCTTCGACGATGAAAAGCAGGCTCAAACTGTTGACGATGTGATCGCCGACATCACAAAGCTTGAAGAGATCGAATTTGGCTATTGCACCGAGTTTATGGTTGTGCATATGTTCAAAAAGACCACCGAAGCGGATATCGACAAACTTCGCGAAAAACTTATGAGCATTGGCGACAGCGTCATCTGCGTTGGAGACCTTTCACTGGTCAAAGTTCACGTTCACTCAAACGAGCCAAACCGCGCGATCGGCTTTGCGCTCGAACTCGGCGAGATCATCAATGTTAAGATCGACAACATGCGCGAGCAAAACAGAGAACTCAAGAAAAAGGCTAGCGCCGTTGAAGAGGTCAAAAACCTCGGCATCGTGGCTGTTGCTCCTGGAGACGGCCTTGCTGCGATCTTCAAAGATCTTTCAGTTGACGAGATCATCGTTGGAGGACAGACGATGAACCCAAGCGCTGCCGACATTGCAGCCGCTGCCGACAAAGTGCCAGCGCGAACGGTTTTCGTGTTCCCAAACAACAAAAACATTGTGCTTGCAGCAGAACAAGCAAACGAGCTTACAAACAAAAACCTCGTGGTGATCTCAACTCGCAGTATGCCTGAGGGCATCTCAGCTGCCATTGCGTTCAACCCAGACGGGACGGTGGAGGAAAACACCGAAGCCATGAACGACGCGATCAAAAATGTCAAATCAGGCTCAGTCACTTACGCTGTGAGAGACACTCACGTTGACGGCTTTGACCTCACCACCGGCGAGATCATCGGCCTCGACGACAAGGCTATCCTTGCAAAGGGCAACCTGGTTTCTCAGACGACCGAAGAGCTGGTTTCAAAAATGATGGATGACAATGTCATGACGATCACCCTCTTTTATGGTGAAGACATCAAAGAGGAGGAGGCAAACTCGCTGCAAGAAAAGCTTGCAGAAAAATTTCCAGAGTGCGAGGTGACCGTCGCATATGGTGGACAACCGATCTATTATTATCTGATCAGTTTGGAATAAATTTTCAAAAATTTTCAAAAATTGCGGCAAAAAGCCGCTTTTTTATTAAAAAAACATCAAAAAAAGGTTAAAAATCAAAATAAAATGCAAAGGCTCGACAAATTTTTATTTGAAAAAAACTATTTCATCTCTCGCGAAAAGGCGCGTGTTGCTGCAAGTGAGGGCAGAGTTTTTGTTGACGGCAAAGCGCGAGAGCCAGCCTTTAAAGTTGATGGAAGCGAAAAAATCGAAATTAAAAATGAGGACAAATATGTCTCTCGCGGAGCGCACAAACTCGCTGGTGCTCTCAAAATTTTTGAGGTGGATCTCTCTGGCAAAGTGGTGCTAGATATAGGCGCATCGACAGGCGGCTTTTCACAGGTCGCGCTCGAAAACGGCGCAAAAAAGGTCTATGCGCTCGATGTTGGAAAAAGTCAGCTGGATGAACGCTTGAAAGCTGACGAGCGAGTTGTGGATATGTCAGAACTCGACTTTCGCGCCTCTCAAAAACTCGACGATGTCGATTTTATCGTCAGCGACTTGTCGTTTGTTTCGCTCAAAATTATCATACCTGAGATTTTGCAGAGATATCAAAATTTGCCTATGATATTGCTGTTCAAGCCTCAATTTGAATGTGGGCGCGAAATTGCCAAAGCAAAAAAAGGTGTTGTCAGAGACCGAAAGTTGCACGAAAAGCTTTTGAACGATTTTGTCCGCTATTTTGAGGGCTTTCGCATCGCCGTTTGCGGTTTGACCTTTTCGCCTATCACAGGCAAAAGCGGAAACATTGAATATCTTTTTTATCTAAACGGCGAAAAGAATTTTGCTTTCGATGTTAAAAGAGTCGTCTCTCAGGCGTTTGAAACTTTGTAGTGTCAAATTTTTGCAAAAAATAATATACAACTTTCATGAACAAAAAAATCTTGTCGCAAGAGGCACTTGAAAGCAATCTCAGCCATTTTTTTTCGTATGCTTCGCAGGTTTGTGCCGTCGTCAAAGCTGATGCTTATGGCCATGGACTCGAAGAAGTTGTGGAGATATTGGGCGACAGGCCAAGTTTTTACGGCGTTGCAAATGCTGACGAGGCTAGGCGCGTTAAAAGTGTCAGGCCAGGCGCGAGAGTGCTGATACTTGACAAAGTGTCTGATTTTTCGCTCGCAAAAAAATATTATCTGACCGCGGTTTCACTTTCTGACGTAAAAAAGGCGATTCGATATAATGTGACGCAGCGCTGTTTTGTCAAACTCTGCACCGATATGAACCGTTTTGGGATAGACTGCAAAAATCAAAATATGCTAAATTTGCTTAAAAATTTGCTAAAAAAACACAATTTTGCCGGCCTTTCTACGCATTTTTCATCACTTTCAAACAAAAAAACAACAAAACGCGAGTATGAGGCTTTTTTGCAGGCAAAGCAATTTTTGGGTCAAAACCTTAAAACGAGCTTTGGCGGAAGCGGCGCGTTAAATTTGCCTTGCGATGTTTTGAGGGTTGGGCTTGGGTTATATGGCTACGGCGCCTCTGGCCTAAAAAAAGTGATGAGCTTGCGCTCGCAAGTGCTGCAAACGAGGTCGCTTGAAAGGGGTGAGACTGCGGGATATGACGGCTGCTTCAAAGCAAAACGCCGCACAACTCTTGCCGTTGTTGGCGCAGGATATGGTGACGGTTTTGATCGCAATCATTCGCGCAAAATCAAGGTGAAGATCAACGGAAAGCTTTTTGATGTTGTGGGCAATATGTGCATGGATTGCTGTTTTGTGGATGTGACGGGCGGAAATGTCAGGGCAGGATGCGAAGTTGAAATGTTTTGCGACGCTGAACAAATGTCAAGGTGGACGAAAAAATCGCCCTACGAGGTGCTGACGAGTTTTTCGCTGTTTCGAGGCGAAACTTTAAAATGTTAGCACAATTTTAAGTTTGTGCATATCTTAAAGTGTGCAGACAATTCAGGAGGTAGGAAAATGTCTTTTTACATCAACAATACAAATCCGTCTCGTCCGGGACCACTTATGGGCAACCCGCTGAACGGCATTTGTGAAAAAATCTTGATTGAAACGACCAAAGTTTTTGACGCTTGCGTTTCGCAGAGCACTGAGACCGGCGTCGTTTTGCAAGTGACCGATTTGACGCCGGCTGGTCCAGCAACTCCGCTGACATTCATATCGGCGGTGAACGCTCCAAACGAAAGCGCCGTTGTCAGTGACCTTGTTGTTGACAGGTTGGAAAGCTGCCCAAACTATGCCAATGTCAGCGCGACCGTCACAATACCAGTTATCGTGACCTATCGCGACGCAAACGGCGTGCTTGGAACAGGCAGATCGACGATCACAGTCAGCAAAAATGTCATCCTTTATGTTCCTCAACCTTCTGTCACTCCTATCAACATAACTGCAAGCGCTGTGTTCTCGAGCGAAATTGGCTCCTACACAGCCGACAGCACATTCACTGTCACAGGCTGCTTGCAGGTTATATTGCGCGTGACAGCAGTGGTTGATGTGCTCGTTCCGTCATACGGCTATCCAGTCATTCCGCCATGCCACGCTGGAACCGGTGTGAATGCGTGCCCAGGGCTGTTTGATATGCCGCTCTATCCAACGGCATCAGGCTCGGTCGTTCCACAAAGATTTTAATCAAACTCAAAACGCCGATATTTGGCGTTTTTTGTTTTGCCAAAGGACAAGTTTTTGATATAATAAAAGCGTGAAGCTTGTTCATATTTCAGATTTGCACTTGGAGGGCGGGTTCAACCGTTTGAGCAGCGACAAAAATCGACTTTTGCGCGATGAGTCGTTGCAGCATTTTTCTGACATCATCGCCTTTGCAAGAAAAAACGGGGTCTCCGCCGTGCTTATCTGCGGCGATCTTTTTGACAAACTTTCGGTGCGAAAGTCGACTTTAAAATATGTGCTTGACGCCATACGAGAGGCGAGCGAGATAAAGTTTTTCTATTGCCTCGGCAACCACGATCATCAAACAAGCTTTGAGGGCGAGTTGCCTGAAAACCTCGTTATTTTTCCAGTGGAATTTGTTAAATATGACCTGGGAGAAGTGGTCATCGGCGGCGTCAGTGTGCTGAAATATTCAAACTCAGATTTTTTGAAAGATGTGCGCTTTGACAAGAACCGTCTCAACATCTTTATGCTTCACGCAAACCTCGCTTCAAAATCCGGCGATGTTTTAAATCTCGATATTCGCGACCTGAAAAATCGAAACATTGACTATCTCGCGCTAGGCCATATCCACACACGCCTAAACGGCAAAATCGACGAGCGTGGCGAGTGGGTGTATGCCGGAAATGGTGGCGAATACTCTTTTGGCGACCACCAGCAAGGTTTTGTGCTGCTGGAAGTGCATGATGACAAGATCTCTTGGCAAAGGGTGGATTTTGCAAAGCGAAAGTTTTTGGAGATTGAGCTTCCGCTTGACGGCATTGAAAACTTTTCGCAGCTTGAGCGTGAGGCGGAGGAGAGGCTAAAAAACGCCGGCTCTCAAAATTTTGTCAGACTTGTGCTGAGCGGTGAGTGCGACGAGCAGCTTGACAAGCGTTTGCCACTTTTGACAGAAAAATTTTCTGACAAGTTTTTCTATTTTGAAGTTCTCGACAAATCTAAAATCAAAATAGACATAGAAAAGTGCAAGCTTGAAAAACTTTCGCTGAAAGCCGAACTCATCGGCTTGATAGCAGCCTCGCAGCTTTCAGAAAATCAAAAGGAAGAGGCGATAAAGATCGGCATTGCAGCTTTGCGAGGTGAGGAGGTGGAGGTATGAAACTTCTCAGCTTGCATATTGAAAACTTTGGCAAAATCTCGAATTTCGACTATGTTTTTAAAGATAATCCTAGTGTGATCTCTCAGCCAAACGGTTGGGGAAAGACCACCTTTGCCTGCTTTTTAAAGGCGATGTTTTTTGGCATGGAAAGACGCGGAAAACTTAAAATGTATGCCGCAGAGCGCTCGCGTTTTGCACCTTGGCAGGGCGGAACATATGGCGGCAGCGTGATATTTGAACACAACGGTAAGACCTATCGCGCGCTCCGCACTTTTGCCAGCACGCCAGAGGGCGACAGGTTTGAGCTTGTCGATGTCAAAACAGGCGCCATCAGCAGAGATTTTTCGGTCAATCTTGGTGAGGAGATCTTTGGCGTTGGCAGCGAAACTTTTTCGATGACCACCTTTTTTGGTCAAGGGCAGTTAGAGGGCGATATAAACGATGAAGTGAGGGCGTTTTTGACCGGCGCAAATGGGCTGAATGCCGACATAGAGGCTTGTGAAAAGGCGGTTGCGAGGCTTGACAAGGCTCTCAAAAATTTGCGTTCGCAGTGCCCTTCAAGCATGCAGATCGAAGCTGTAAAAGAAAGATCCACGCGCCTGCAAATAAGGCAGACTGCTCTTGAAGAGCAAAGAGGCGAGTGTGAAAGGCAGCTTGATGAAAAGGCGACTCAACTGAAAGAGCTCCCTCAAAGTGAGGCGATCGACATGAATTTTCAGCAAAAATTTGTTGAAAAGCAAACGCAGCTCAAAGAGGCGGAGAGTTTGGCTTTGCGTCAGCAAAAGCGTCGCAAAAATGCGAAAATATTTTTGAGTTTAACTTCAATTTTGCTCGCTGTGAGCGTGGCACTTTGCGGAGTTTTTTATGCGAATGCGGTTCTCTGCGGAATTTTTGGAGCTGTGGCTGCTGCTATGCTTTTTTGCGTGATCGTGAGCGCGTTGCAACTTAAAAAACCGACCGAAACAAGCCTTGATGAGCTGAAAAGAGAGGTTGAAACGCTTTCGGCAAGGGCTCAGGAAAGCGGCAGGGCTTTTGAGTTTCTGCAAAAAAGAGCCGCTTTAGAGCGCGAGATCGCGGTGCTAGAAGAGCGGTTAAAAACGCAGCAAGTGGAGCTATCTCGCAACCTCGAACTTTTGGATGAGGCAGAAGAGCAGCTCGAAATCTTGCAAGAAAAACGGGTGGAGGTTGAACAGAAGATCAAGCTCATTTCGTTTGTCAAAGAGACGATGCTCCAAGCAAAGCAAAATGTGTCGGTTCGCTTTGTCGAGCCGATGCAAGAAAAGCTTTTGAGCCTGCTTTCCATGCTTTCAAAAGACAAGCTTGCCGCTCGCGTCGACTATGATTTGGATGTCAAGGTCGACACGCAGATAGGGCTGGTTGAAAAGCAGTTTTTGAGCCAAGGCAAGCGAGATTTGTTTGCGATCTGCAAGCGCTTTGCTTTGATAGAAGCGGTGTTTGGCAAAACGAGCCCTTTCATTGTGCTCGACGACCCCTTTGTAAACCTCGATGACGAAACACTCAAAAATTGCCTGGCGCTCGTGCAAGAGCTTTCAAAAAGATACCAAATAATTTATCTAACCTGCCACAGTTCGAGAAAATAGCTGTTTGCTGCATACGCTACTATTATATGTGAATATTTGCTTTGCTCATAGAAGGTTTAAACCTTACAACTTGCCACATCCACCAAATAAAAAACCTCGATCACTCGAGGTCTTTCCTGGAGCGGAAGACGGGGTTCGAACCCGCGACCTTTGCCTTGGCAAGGCAACGCTCTACCAACTGAGCCACTCCCGCATACTTATAGTATTTATGAGAAACATATGATTTTTGCAACTGCTCTATAATAATAGCAGAAAATTTAAAATAAAGCAACTGTTTTTTATTAATTTGAAAAAAATATTTCATAAAAAACTAAAATTGTTAGATTAAATGTTAAAACAAAATGAAAATAATTGCAAATTAAACAATATTATGTTAAATTAATCTAAATGTTATTAAATATTTCTTTTATAAAGGTTAACACATGAAAAGACTTTTCACAATCGGTAGTGGCTATTTTGTCTATTCTTTAGTACCCATTTTATCGTGGATTGCGTTGTCTATGATTTTGCATAATGGTAAAATAGTAAATGCATTTTCTTTGATTTATCCCATGCAATTTATTTGGGTATTGTTGAAATCTTTTTTTGGAACCGCAGCTAATATAAGGAAAAACAAGGAGAACGATAAAAATTCTACTTGGAATAGTATATTTTGGGGTACTATTTTTTCTATTGTTATATTTTCTTTGCCGTTAATATTTGTAGATAAGTATATAGCATTTTTTGGTCAAAATATAGGAGATTATAAAGATTTTGTTATATACGGTATTGCTCAACTTTTAGTACAAGTTTTTTTCTCTTTAATAACAGAAAAACTGTATTTTGAAGATAAGGAAAAAATTGCAAATATTCACCTAATTATTTTTAACATTCTAAATTTTATTTTAGTGTGTATATCAGCAATTATTATACCTGATGTAATGATTGCGTTTATTGTAACTCTTTCTATATTGTTGTGCTATGTTGTAGGATTGTACATTTGGCAATTCGAGAAGTTTAGAATTTCACTTTCTTTTGTTAAGAATATAAAATATAATGCGGTAGAAATGTTATCATCAATTTCTATGGCGATAACATATTTTTTTGGTTTTCAAACAGTCTTTTTGGCTGGTGATCAATATTTGGCCGCTTTAAACGTTGTGGCTTTGGCTACTGATGCCCAATTTGATAGCATGGGTGCAATTTCTACCGTAACCAAGGTGGATTTGTCAAAACAAAGATATCAATTTAAGAGGGAATTAAAAAATGCTTATTTATTCACCACAATTTTATCAATAAGTAGTATTTTACTTGCGGTTTTGCTTGGTTATTTATATAAAGCATCATTTATTTTAGTTTTAATATATTTGGTGTTTAAAATAGTTGAAATGTTTATAACGCCATATGTTTCAATTTTACAAACTTTTACACAGTTAGAGTACTCTGTTTTTCTATCTTCTTGTATTTTTTTTATTGCAAGAGTTGTGAATGTTTTGATATCGGTGTTTTTGGTATCAGCTTATTGCACTGATATTGCATATCTAACAGAATGTGTTCTATTATGTTCATTCATTATTGTGAGAATAGTAAAATATAAGGTAAAAGATGGCAAGCTTTTATTAAAAAAGAATAAAAAGGAAAATTCATGTATATAAAAACTTTTATTATAAAAACTATAGGCTAATTGTTACGGTTATAAAGTTTTTTAATATTTGCCCTGTTTTGAAACTTGTATAATTCTGGGGCGGAGAAAACTTGCATACTTGCAACTTTTCTTATCCGCCCATTCAAGCTCCAATAATAAAATCAACCGTATCTTTTCTTTCTTCTTTCTTATTTTTTATTTCAAAAATAATCCGAGAAAAGAAAAAAGAAAAACGAAAAAAGAAGAAA
>CALVZD010000006.1 GCA_944372435.1 uncultured Clostridia bacterium
CAGCTGCTGCCTTTGATTTTACGTAGAGATCCTTGAGCACTTTCTCATTTTTTTTGTCACCCAAAAACTCAAGAATATACGCGTATTTAAGTTCATCTTTTGCCATTTTTTTCCTCCTAAAAAACATATGCTGACATTTTACATTAAAATATATCTAATGTCAATACCAAAGTGAAAACTTTTTTAAAAAATTTCAATTTTTTTTGCAATAAACAGATTGTATGAAAGTTTAGTCACAAAATTGACGGATTTTTTTAAAATTAAAATAAAAAAACTCCGCAAAACGCGGAGAATTTTTAAATAAAATCTTAATATTTTCCGTCGTTGATGTAAAGGATGCCAAGCGTGCCCTGACCGCAGTGGCTGGTGATTACGCTGCCTGCAATGCACTCCTCGACATGTTCGAAAATGTTTTTGGATTTGACATATTCGACAATTTCATTTAATAAATTTTTGTCCATTTTCGTGTGCGCAATAAGACAGTAATCACGGCGCGGCGTGTTATATTTTTTTAGAATTGTGTCGACATATTTTTTCAAAACAACTCGCATCGGACCAACCTCTTTGCCCGTGTTGATGAGCTTGCCGTCGATGACTTCCAGCCTTGGTTTTATGCGCAACAGCGACGCCATCGAAAAGGTGAAGCGTGAGCATCTGCCACCCTTGTGCAAAAAGTCCAGCCTGTCGACCATGAAGGAAGATTGAACGTGTTTTGCTGCATCTGTCATATTTTTGACAACTTCGTCAAGGCTGGCTCCTTGACGATATGCGTTTACACCACTCAAAACGATGAGCCCTGTCCCCGTTGAAAGCGCGTGGCTGTCGATAACTTTGACCTTATCCTCGCCGATCTCTTTTGCAGCGAGACACGCGTTTTGATAGCAAACTGAAAGATCCGCTCCGATGCCGCAATGAACGACAGCGTCAGCATTTTCAAGCAGCTTGAGAAAGTGCTCTTTGAAGTCTTCGACGCTTCTGCCCGCGGTTTTTGGAAGTTCGCCAGTTTTGGCAACATAGTCGAAAATGTCGTCCGGAGTGATGTTGACGCCGTCATAAAACTCATCCTCGCCAAGATTTACCACCAACGGCAAAACCGCAATCGAGTTTTCTTCAATAAAATGTTTTGGAAGATCGCATGTTGAATCGCTTGAAAATTTTATCATATCCCCTGCACCTTATTTTAATTTTATCATCAAAAGTTTTATCGCGTTCTCCTCTTCCGGCGAGCCCGGAGTGATTGATGCGATATACTTTATCATATCACTTTTTGTGTTTTCTGGCAAATCGTTTAAATAGGTTTTTTCAATTTCTTGCCGTTTTTTCATAAACTCAGGATCGCTTGGGTTTTTCTGCTTGAAAAGCTGAACATATTCTGACAGCACAACCTCTGAAAGCGACACAGCCGAAGCCGAGATCTTTTCTTGCGCAGCAACTGGCGCAGGTTGATGCTTTTGCGATTTTTCAACCTGCAACTGAATATAGTTTCTGCCGCGGAAGATATACACAGCAAGCCCGATGCCAAAGGCTGAGAAGATCAGGTTTGAAATCAGGTTCAAAATATACATCGTTCGGTATGACGCGTCTGACAAGAGCTGCTGATAAAGCGAAAATGCGCTGCCAAAGGTGACATCATAAAGCGACATCATCACCAAAACATCACAAAGAATGCTGGAAACGAGGTTGAGGATGACGACCACCGAAATGTTCCAAACATAAAACTTCCAGTCGAGTTTGTAATAGAATTTGAGATAGCACCAGCCCGAAGCTAGCAGCGACAGCAGTGCGATATAGCCGACAAACCAGCCTTGAAAATACATCAATCCCCAAATTACCGCACCAGCCGCAGCAGCTAGGAAAGAGGTTAGCATCGCAAGCGGCAGACTTTGTTTTTTCATTGTGACCTCACAAAAAATTTGAAATAACCGAGAAGGCTGACCTGAAAACTTTGCCTTCATGAAAATGTTAACACATACGCAAAAATCAAGTCAACTTTTTTGGACACTTTTATTTTATCCTTCTTTGACAAAATATAGACTTTATGAAAAATCTTTTTTTACGCTGTTATCCATGTCGCCGAGTTTTTTTAGCATAATGTTTGGCGATTTCCAATAAAGATAGCAAAGCCACAATATCATATTCAAAAAATAAGTCAGCTGAACGGTCAGTGCTGCTATCTGCAAAGCGCTTTTTGCCCCCTCCTTTGCAACATGCCACACTTTTGCGGCTAGGTTAGCCTTTGGTCGACCTCAAAAAAGCCTTGCCATGGATCCGGTTTTTTCAAAAGTTTTTCCGCTTTTTTTATGTCGATGCCATCGGGCGCGATTTTGTTTAGTTGCGTCCACGAAATAGGCATTGAAACCGAAGCGTTTTTGCGCGCGCGAACCGAATAAGGTGCCACGCTCGTGGCGCCTCTGCCGTTTCTGACCCAGTCGATGAAAATCTTGGATTTTCGTTCAGCTTTTCTCATGTTTGAAGTGTAGCGATCCGGCCACTTTTGCTCCATGATCTGTGCGACTTTTTTGGCAAAATCCGAAAATTTTTGCCAAGAACAGCCCTCCGACAGGGGCACGACGACATGATAGCCCTTTCCTCCACTCGTCTTTAAAAAGCTGACAAGCGAAAGCGACGAAAGCACTTTTTTAAGGTCTCTCACCCCTTGTCTGACAGCGGATAGATCGAGCCCCTCGTCTGGATCCAAATCAAAAGTCATTAAGTTTGGTTTTTCAAGTTTTTCTACCTTGCTTGCCCAAGTGTGAAACTCCACGCTTCCGTTTTGAACCTCACGGATTATCCCCTCCGGCGAGGTGACGCAAAAATAGTCGCTTTTTTCGCCATCCGAATTTTTTACGCTTTTTATTTTTATGCCAGCTTGCTTTGACGAGGGATGCTTTTTGTAAAAGGTTTCGCCAGTCTCATCCATCCTTACAACGCTCAAAAGCCTGTTTGAGATGAGCGGTAGCATCCTTTCGCTGGCTGCAAGATAGTAGTTTGCTAGATCGAGTTTTGTCAGATTTTTTGCGTGAAAAATAACCCTGTCAGGATGCGTGATTTCCACCCCTAAAACGCTTGGATTTGCCTTTTCTAAAATCACATCTTTTGGCGATTTATCCTGCCTTAAACCTTTGAAAGAGGCTTGCCGCAACAGCCCAGACGAGGAGAGCTCGGCGTATTCGATTTCCGCAACAAAATGCGGTTTTAAAAATGTGACCGCCTTTGAAAATTTTGTTTTGAATGGATTAGTTTTGGAGACGAAGCTCTTGAACCTGCGTTTTAGCTCTTCTCCTTCTTTTATCCCAAACCCTGTGCCAACTTTTCCAAAATATTTCAGCTCTTCGCCCTCATATGCTCCCAAAAGGAGTGACGAAAGCTTATCTTTTACGGTGTAGCCGCAAACGATAAACTCCTGCCTTTTTCGGCATTTGATTTTTAGCCAATCACCATTTCGCGAACCCAAATAATGGCTGTCTTTCCTTTTTGCGACTATCCCTTCGAGCCCAAGTTTTTCGGCAGCTTCAAAGCATTTGCTTCCATCGCCAACAACATGCTGACAATAAACGATGTTTTTGTCTGCTCGCGACAGAAGCGATTTTAGGATTTTTTTGCGCTCCAAATATGCTCGCGTGCGGAGATCCTCTCCCTCCTTGAAAAGAATGTCAAAAACAACGTAGACCGGCTGGCCGACCGAATTGCCTTTTAAATACGATTGCAAAAGAGAAAAGTCGCTTTTGCCAGCATCGTCAGGCAGAATGATTTCGCCGTCTAAAACAAACGGAGAATATTTTGAAAGCTTTTTTATCGAGGCTGCAATTTCGGAAAATTTGCCGGTGTAGTCAACTCCGTTGCGCGAAAGCAGCATCGCCTTTTCGTTTTCACATCTTGCCAAAATTCGAAAGCCGTCATATTTGATTTCAAAAGCCCAATCATCGCTGTTTGGGATGTTTTCGCAAAGGTGAGCAAGCATCGGCGAAATCTTTTTTGGAAGCGAGGTCTGCGATGTTTGCTGCGAGGCTTTTTTGGTTATAAAGCTTGTCAGACTTTTGATCCCACTGGTTTTTTTGGCGTATTTGTCGCGATCTTTGACAAGCAGCCAGTTTTTCTCATCCATTTTGACAAGCGCCCAAACTCCTTTAAGGCGCTCTCCGAAAAGCTCAAATTTGAGCGCGCCTTTTTTGAGAGCTTTGTCAAAGCTTTCGATCGGTCGATAAGTTCCTCTATCCCAAATGATGACCGAGCCTGCTCCATATTCGCCCTTTGGAATAATTCCCTCAAAATTGGCGTATTCAAGCGGATGATCTTCCACATGAACTGCAAGCCGCTTGTCTTTGGGATTGAACGACGGCCCTTTTGGAACCGCCCAGCTGAGCAGAACTCCATTGTGTTCCAGCCGAAAATCAAAGTGATCGCGCCTTGCTTTGTGATATTGCACGACGAAGCTTTTGTTTTTAGATTTTTCTACCCTGCCCTCAGGCTCTGAGGTTTTTGAAAAATCGCGTTTTGATTTGTATGTCGTCAGGCTCATAGCAAAAGTATTTCCAAAAAAATAAAAGATAAAAAGGCTCTTTTCTTTCAGCGCTTTTTTCGCAAGAGAGTAAGCGCAAAATGCTTTCGGCATTTTCGTCTGGCGCTTTAAACAAAAAAATCGAGCTGATTTTAAGCTCGAAAAAAACTAGTTAAGTCGCGACGGCGTCGCAAACTGCGCTCTTGTCTTTTGTTTGCTGACGCAAACATTGAGACACTATCACTTGTTTGCTCCTTTTCTCCAAAAATGCTAGCATTTTCGGAGGCCACAAATTGCGAGTTGCGTTTGGTCGCGAGAGGTAGCAAAACAAACTCAACCGCTTTTCTTGGAACAGTTTTCTTCGCACGAGAGTAAGCGCAAAATGCCTTTGGCATTTTCGTCTGGCGCTTTAATCAAAAAAATCGAGCTGATTTTAAGCTTTCGAACAGAAAGCGCCTCCTCAGCTCGCATATACTTCAACCTCATGACTTGCAGCGGCTTTCTTCGCAAGAGAGTAAGCGCAAAATGCCTTCGGCATTTTCGTCTGGCGCTTTAAACAAAAAAATCGAGCTGATTTTAAGCTTTCGAACAGAAAGCGCCTCCTCAGCTCGATTTTTTTGTATGGCGCAGAGGTCGGGATTCGAACCCGAGGTGGCTTTTGACCACACACGCTTTCCAAGCGTGCACATTAGACCGCTCTGACACCTCTGCACGGTCAAACGCTATATTTTAACACATATTTTTTGTTTTTGCAATTAAAAGTAAAAAGATTTCTGATTTTTTTAAACAACCTACAAAACACAACATATTTTATGTATTCTGACATAATAGTACAGATATATTGATTTTTACGATGCTATATAACAAAAAAACGGTCGAATGACCGCTTAATTTAAATTGAGTGAGTCGCTGAAAGGCTCTTCGTTTTGCATAAAGTCAGGCAAAGTTTCGCAACCAGGATCTTCTTGAAAATAATATAACTCGACAAGATTGTGAAAGTTTTTTTCAACTGTGCTTTCCTTTTCATCCCACTCCTCAGCAGAGGCGGCTCCGTTTGGAAAAGCTTTTTCCTTCATGCTTTGGATGTAAGCTTTGAAAAGGTTGTAATCGTTTTCAATGTCTGACAGGTTTGTGAAATCAACTGGCTCTTCTCTTTCAAACAAATAACGATAGCCGCGCGCAAGCCCTGCAAGATGTTTTTTGTCGATTTTTTCAGCATACTCCGCAATTGTTGAGATATAGTCAAGCTTGCTTTCATGATATTGAGCGACCGTGGCCGCTGAATATTTTTCTATCAAATGCTCGCGATATTCCGCTCTTTTTTGAGCGATTTTTTCATATATTTCGTCATCTACTGGGTTCATGTTTCCTCCAATTTATGAGATATTCTAACACGCCTTTGGGCGCTTGTCAAGATCATTTAAAAAATTTCGTCGATTGTTCCGCCGCCAAGACAAATGCCGTTTTCGTCATAAAGCACGGCAAATTGACCGGGTGCCACCGCACGCTGAGGCTGGTCGAAATCTATCTTTATATGCTCGTCGTCAATTATGCTCACCTTTGCCTTTTGGTCTGGCTGACGATAGCGCACTTTTACAAAACAATCAAACTGCTTTTGCTTTGGAGGCTCTGGAATGAAATTCATGCCGCTTGCATAAAGCCCTTTTGAATAAAGTTCTTCGCCCTCGCCTTGCGAGACAATCAGCTGGTTTTTTTGCATATCCTTTTTGACGACAAACCACCTGCCATTTTCTCTTCCAGCTTGTCCGCCTATATTCAGCCCTCGACGCTGACCGAGCGTGTAGAACATAACGCCGTCGTGTCGGCCAAGTTTGTTGCCGTCGAGGTCAACGATATCACCTGGCTGCGCTGGAAGATAGTTTTTGAGAAAATTTTTAAAGTTTCGCTCGCCTATGAAGCATATGCCGGTCGAATCCTTTTTTTCGGCTGTTGAAAGTCCAAGCTCTTTGGCGATTTGTCGCACTTCACTCTTTTTGATGTCAGCAAGCGGAAACAGCACACTTGCGAGTTGAGATTGCGAAAGCTGATTTAAAAAGTAAGACTGATCTTTGCTTTCATCCGCCGCTTTTGCAAGATAAAACTTGCCGTCCTTTTCGATTTTTTTTGCGTAGTGGCCTGTTGCGATCATGTCGGCACCAAGCTTTTTTGCCTGCTCTAAAAATGGCCCAAACTTTATCTCTCGGTTGCAAAGCACGTCAGGGTTTGGAGTTCTGCCCTTTTTGTGCTCTTCCAAAAAGTATGTGAAAACCCGGTCATAATACTGCTTTGCATAGTTGACAGAAAAATATGGCACACCGAGTTTTGAGCATACGCGCTTGACATCTTCAAAATCGGTTTCAGCGGTGCAAGAGCCGTCGCTCTCTTCCCAATTCACCATAAAAAGCCCAATAACATCGTGGCCCTGCTGCTTTAATAAATATGCGGCAACTGATGAGTCCACGCCGCCGCTTATGCCAACCACAACTCTCATTTTGACTCCTCCTTTGGCAAAGAAACAGGTATCTTGAATTTGCCTGTGCACACATAGACAATGTCAAAAATCCACGCGACGCCATACACGCCGACAAAAATGCCGAGAAGCTCAATCAAGACTCCATCCCAAACGCTGATAAGTTGAGCGTTGAAAACAACGCAAACGACGAGCAGAGCAAAACCTAGCAAATAAAACAGCCCTCGCTGCCAGCGCCTAACATAAAAATATCCTCCGCCAAAAAGCCCTAGCAAAACCGTGTAGAGAATAAGCTTCCACCTTTTTTTATCCTTTGGCACTTGTTTGACATAAAGCACCGCTTCCTTATCCTTTTCTTTAAAGCGCTGAACGGCAGCAGCGTTGGTGGCGTTTTCCATGCGCGAAAAAATCAAGCCGCATTCTGGACAACGCAGCTGAGACTGCAAACACTTTGCTTCACATCTAGGGCACTTTTTGGTGTCACGACCGAGAATTGCCATGCTTTTATTTTAGCCATTCTTGCAGGCTTTGTCAAGAAATATCCTCCTCCATTTTGTCGCAGGCTTTGTTAAAATAAACATATGAGGCCTTGTCGTCTGAGACATACTTCAAAACCTCCTTAAAATTCGCCCTCGCTCTGACAAAATTGCCGTCGTTATACGCTCTGACGCCGTCCTCAAAACTGCGTTTGAGGTGAATAAGCCTTTCGCGTTTTTTTCTTGGATAGCTTTCCAAGCTTTCAAAAAGCGACATCTTTTCGTTTGCTCCCAAACTGACGAGGCCGATATAGCGATAGGCAAATTGAAATTTTGTTGGCAAGTCGTTTAAAGTTTGTTTTGAAAATATCACCTTGCCTCCAATCAGTGAGCCAATCTCCGTCATTTTTGAAAGCAGGCTTGCGTTTTCAGAGACTATCGTTGGGCTTTTGCGATCCTCCTCGCCGACCACGCCAAATATCACCTCACCCGTGTGAATTGAAATCCTTTCGTCAACATTTGGAAAAGATCTTTGTCCGCGGTTTTTTATCTCGATCGCTCTGCAAATTGCAGTGGAACATTCGAGCGCATTTTCTGGCCGCGGAAAAACTGCAAGTACGCCGTCGCCCAAATATTTGTCGACAAAGCCGCCATGCTTTCTTATTATCGGCGACACAATGTTGAGATAGGAATTGATAAAATTAAAGTTTTCTTCAAGAGACAACGCAAAATTCGTTTTGCTTTGACCTGTTATGCTGCACAAAAGCGTGGTCGCGTGTTTTTGAACTTGATTGCCAAGTTCGAGCTCTGCGACCGAGTTTTTGCCGAGAAAGTTTAAAAATTCTTTTGGAATAAACTTTTGCGCTTCAAGGTCAGCAAGCTTTGCAAGATTTTCCTTTTCTTTGTAGTTGTAGTTGATCTTTTCCAGCGACGACTCGATGTTTTTGAATTGTTTAGAATTGCCTATGTCAAAGTTTTCCTCTCTCACTCTGCCGTCGCTCAGCCTTAGCGCGATCTTTTCCACCCTTTGCACCGGCCGGCACATATAGGCATAGATGAGAAATACGACAAGCAGATATACAAGCGTGACGAGCACACACCACAAAAGCGCATTAAAGGTCGAGTTGATTTTTAGCACATTTCGAAAAAAGGCCGCAACCTCACCGTCTAAGGTTCTGGCGCTAGCTATCAAAAACAGTGCAACGGCATAAAAAAGCGTGACCGGAAATGTTGAAAAAAATATCGCACGCGAGAGTTTTAAGCTGCGCAAAAATCTGGCGTATAGGATGACTCCAAACAAAGTGTTCAAGGCTATCACAACAAGCCCTGCGATGTTGTAGGCGTTGAAAACATAAAAAAACTTTGTGCCCGAAAAGTTGATGCCTTCAATCACCCACTTTGAAAGCACTATGCCCGCAATCATAGTCACAATAAACAGCGCAGAGAAAATTTTTGTTGATAAGCGCATAAGTCACCTCTCGAAAATATTTTGAGAAAATAAAAAAAATGTATGCGCGCATTGCATACAAAACTTTTTTTGGCTAACACTATCATCCAAAAGGAGGAAAGCATGGATAAAGACGAACTTTTGCAAAACTATGTCAATGCAATCTATCAAAACATCAACGCAGGATTGCAGGCGATTGAGGACATCCTGCCAAAAATTCAAGACGACTCGTTCAAAAATTTGGTCGCTGAGATGCAGGACAAATACTACACACTTTCAAAGGAGTGCGAGGTTTATGCAAAAAGCGAGGACATCAAAGGCATAAAGGACAACAGCTGGCTGGAAAAAGTGCGAATGTGGATGAGCGTGAATATGTCGACCATGACCGACAAATCCAACCGCAAAATCGCCGAGCTTTTGCTGATCGGATCGTTTATGGGATATCTGACTTGCATCAAAGATGCAGCCGACCACAAAAACATTTCAAACGAGCTTGATGAGATTTTGGAAAAACTCAAAAATTTTCAAAAATCCAACATCGAAACTCTGCTGCCATATTTAAACTAAAATTTGACTCAAAGTCGTTGTTATAGGGTGCTTCATGCAAAGCGAAAGCACCCTTTTTTCAGTTAAAATCACTGTTTTTCCGCTTTCTAAAACCAAGCAAAAAATCGTCAAACGAATGCCGTCAATCGCGCGCATGAGCTCTCCAAGCGTCGCGTTCGGGCTGACCGCAAGCAGCTTGACTGAGGAGAAATTTTTAATCTTCTTTTCAAACAGGTTTGTCATTTCGTATTCGCCTTCAAGCTTTGTGTCCAGCATGCCTCCAAGCAAAAACACTACCATAAGTGCGAAGGTTGGGTTGTAATTGACAAAACAGGTCACAACAAAACACACAGCAAATATGGCGCAAAATACGAGATTGATTGCTCGCGCGACCTTGAGCGCTTTTTTTCGAGAAATCTTTTCGCTGAGCAGGCTGACGAGCACCCTTCCGCCGTCGAGAGGATAGGCTGGCAGCAGGTTGAAAAGTGCAAGTGTGACGCTGGTTTCGACTGCCTGACGGGTGAAAAAATAGCTTTCTGGCAGCACCCACCAGAGCGCGACTATCACAACTGCAAAAACGAGATTGACTGCCGGCCCTGCGAGCGCGATTTTGACCTCATCTTTTCCGAGAAAGCGACATTCAGCCAAATTTAGCGCAACGCCGTAAGGCGCGAGATAGAAACCGGAGAGATGATATTTGAGCTTTTTTGCCACAAAAAAGTGCCCTGCCTCGTGAATCAACAGGCAAAAGGTCAAAACAAAAAAAACCGTGGCCTGTCCAGTCACCAAAAACCAGAGAAAAATCAAATAAAAACTCGGATGAATCGGCAGGCGTTTTAGTAGCCGCATATGTGCATCACCACCAAAACGATAAGTGCGGTAGAAAAAGCGAGGATCAAAAACAAAACCGCCTTTCTCAAAGAAAATTTACGCTTGAAATTGATTTGCATAAACTAGGTATATGAGAAAAGCGGCGAAAATAGAAATTTTTTAGCGAAAAAGTTAGGCTTGCTCTTCGGTTTCGTCCTCAAAGTGAAAGTCGTCGACATTTCGGAAGAGCGAGTCGCTCTGCTCTTTTTCGTCCTCTTCGTTGTGCAGCACTTTTATGCGCTCCATGAGCTCGTCATAATCAGGGAGAGCGTCGACCGATTCTATGTTAAACCTCTTCAAAAACGCCTCGGTGGTGCCGAACATGAGAGGTCTGCCAACGGCGTCTTTTCTGCCGACGATTTCGATCATGTTTTGGTCGAGCAGCGCCTGCGTTGCGTAGTCGCAATTGACCCTGCGGATGTCCTCTATTTCAAGCTTTGTCACAGGCTGTTTGTAGGCAATGATTGCAAGCGTTTCGAGCGCAGCACGAGTCAGCGATTTTTCACGAACTGGGCTGAGCACATCCGAAACATAATTTGCAAAGTTTGGATTTGATGAAAACTGAACCTTGTTTTTGTAGCGGATGAGATGAATTCCGCACTCACCTGAGCACTCTTTTTCAAGTTCTGACAAAGCCTTTTCGAGCTCTTTTGTGCTGACTTCGAGTTTTTCTGCGAGATACTCCTTTTCAACTCCCTCGCCTGCCACGAACAAAACTGAGCGCAGCACCTCTTTTAAATTGAAAGTTGTGTCGATTGTTGCCATACTAATTCACCTCGTTTGAAATTATGTGTATCTGATCAAAGATGCCCGCTTGCTCCACTCTGATCGTTTGCAGCTTTAACAGGTCAAGCAAAGCGAGAAAGATGTTGATCATCTCACTTTTGGTCATGTCATTCACGAAAAGATCCTCAAACTCAAAGCGCTTATGCTCTCGCGCGTAATCTCTGATCGAAACGATCTTTTCTGCAACGGTAAAGCGATCTTTGACGATCTTTTTTGGAGGCGGCGCCTGTTTTTGACGCAAGCTCTGTTTTGCAAGCAGGTTTGCAAAAGCGTCTAAAAGTTTTTCGAGCACCATGTCTTTGACAATAATCTTGACTTTTTCGGTCTCCTCACCCGGAGGACGATAGAATTTGTTGATATCCTCGCGCTCTTTGAGAGAAACCCCTATCTCTTTGAAGAGCTCATATTCTTTAAGCCTGCGCAAAAGCAGAGCCTCGCTGTCCTCTTCCTCTTCATCCTGAGCTTCTTCCAAAACCGGAAGCAGATGCTTTGATTTTATCTCGACAAGCGTGGCTGCAACGGTGATAAATTCGCTTGCCCTTTCCATATCCACCGACGAGAGATCCTGCATATATTCAAGATATTGCTCGGTCAAATCTGCGAGCTTGACTTCCATGATGTCGAGCTTTGACGACTTTATAAGGTGCAACAAAAGATCGAGTGGACCCTCGAAATTTTCTAGTTTAAAACGCACTTTGTCGTCGAAAAGGTTTAATTGCTCGCTTTCCATACCCTCTTAGTATATCAAAACTCAAAAATATTTCCAAGAAAAAAACCCGAATTTCGGGCTTTTTCTTACCATTTTTCTCCGATTTTTTTGAGAGTGTCAAGATAGCTGAGCTTTTCGACAGCCTCGCGCGTCACGACAGCGATCTCCTTTGTGACAACTCCGTTTTTTGAAATTGTGATCTTTCCAACATTTTCGCCCTCTGATACCGGAGCTTTTACAATGCTTGAAAGCTCAAATTCAACAGCAAACGGACTTTCTTCATTCTTTTTGACAAGAGCATAATAGTTTTGGCTTGGATAAAGCTCCACCGCGCTCGTTTTGCCTTTGCTTACACTTGCTTGCCCTACCGATTTGCTGGCATCGACAAGCAAAACGTTTTCAAAGTTCGCAAAGCCGTAGTTGAAAAGTTGAGAGCACTCGTTGAAGCGCGTTTGGCTGTCCTTTGCGCCAACCACAACCGACACAAGCCTCATGTCGTCTCGCTTTGCAGTTGCCGCAAGGCAGCAACCAGCTTCGTTCGTTGAGCCGGTCTTTCCGCCGTCGCAGCCCGAATAATATCTTATCAGCCTGTTGGTGTTGGTCAGCCCTGTCACCCTGCCAGACGGATGCACAAGATCTTGCATCCAGATCGTGCTGTAATTGTGATAGATATCGTGCGAAGCAAGCTCCGACAAGATTATAGCGCTGTCATAGGCAGAAGAATAACCCTCTGCGGCAGGCAGACCTGTGCAGTTGACATAGTTTGTGTCGGTCATGCCAAGCTCGGATGCGCGCCTGTTCATCCTTTTGACGAAGTTTGCCTCGCTGCCCGAAATATGCTCAGCAAGAGCCACGCTGGCATCATTTGCCGAAGCGACGATCACGCTCTTTAAAAGATCTTCGACGCTGTATTCGACATATGGATCAATAAAAACCTGCGATCCTCCCATGCCTGAGGCGTTTTCGCTGGTTGAGACCATTTCGTCAAGGCTGAGTTCTCCGTTTTCGACATCCTCAACTGTCAGCAAAATCGTCATCATCTTGACCATGCTTGCAACAGGAACTTTTGTGTGCGAATTTTTTTCGAACAAAACCTCTCGTGTTTCATAGCTCATAAGGCAGGCGGATTTGCTGCTGATCTCGCTTGCGGCTTGCACCGGCACCGGAACTGAACCACAACATATAGCGAGTATTATGACAGAAAACACACTAAATGTAAGAAATTTCTTCATATAACGACTCCTTTTCAAAAGTTAGTGTTTTCGAAAAGAAGTTTTTTATGCGCTAAATCACCAAGATTACACTTGAAGAAAAGATGAAAAGCAAAAGCGTTTCTAAAATGTTGAGAGCGATCAAAACCAGCCAAAACATGCCTACCATTCGAACAAGGCCGCCTCGCCCATAACCATAGCAGAGCGCACGAGCTTTTGTGAGAAAGCAAAAAAGCAAAATGAAAACAAAAAGCATAAAGAGCTGGCAAGGCAGAACTATCAAAACCGCATCGAGCACGCCAGAAAGCCCAAAGCAAGAGCACAGCGCGCTGACATTAAAGCCAAGCAAGTAGCCGCGAAAGCCTATCACTGCAACGCCGAGTGGAAAGATCCATTTGTTCAAGGAAAACACAAAAACAAAGCCTGTGATAACTGTGATTGAAAAAGTTCGTGAAAAAAATGCCCCCAAGCCGTTGCCCGCCCCTTGAAACGACAATAGATACTCGTCGCCTGGATATGAATAAGGGCTTGACGCGTAGATGATTATGCCTGCAACAAAACAAGCGAGCACTATCGCTGTGACAAGGCATATCCTGCCCTTACTTTCTGAGCACTTTGAAACAAAGCTCATTTTAAAGCGAGAGACCAAAGATCTCATTTTTGGATTTGACATAGTTTAATTTACGACAAATAGTGGCAAAAAAGAACAAGAGGCAAAAAAAAAGGAGAAAGATCTTTCTCCGATTTTTTAATGTTCTCAAATTTTTTAATCGATTATTTCAAGCAGTTTTTCGGCCACCATTTTGACATGTTCATAAGTGAGTCCGCCCTGAAAATACGCGACATATGGCGGTCTGATCGGACCGTCGCAAGAAAGCTCGATCGAGGAGCCAGAAACAAAGGTGCCGGCTGCCATTATCACCTGATCGTTATAGCCCGGCATATCCCACGGCATTGGAACTGCAAACGAGTCGATTGGCGAATATTTTTGAATCGTCTGCACAAATTTAACGAGCTTTTCTTGGTCGCCGAAAACTATGCTGCGAACGATGTCGCTGCTGCTTTCACAGGTCGACGGAATCGCTTTGTAGCCCTTTTCTTCCATCACTTTGCCGATGAGCAGGCTGCCTTTGACCGCCTGAGCAACCGTGTGAGGCGCCATAAAGAGCCCTTGAAAAAAGGTGCGATAGGTGCTTTCATAGCTGCCCACTTCTGTGCCAAGCGACGGACAGGTGAAGCGCTTTGCAATCAGGTCGATCGCCTCTGCTTTGCCTGCGATGTAGCCACCGGTTGGAGCAATTCCTCCCCCTGCGTTTTTGATGAGTGAGCCCATAACGACATCGGCGCCCACCTCGATTGGCTCTTTTTTTTCAACGAATTCGCCATAGCAGTTGTCAACGAGGATGCAGCTTTTTGGGCTGATTTTTTTGACGAATGCGCAGGCTTTTTCTATTTGGTCGATCGAGAGAGCTTTGCGCGAGGTGTAGCCCTTGGAGCGCTGAATGTACACGACCTTTGGCTTTAATTTTTTAAGCTTTTTTTGCATTTGATCAAAGTCAAACTCGTCAGAGACGAGGTCGATTTTTTCGAACCTGACCTTGAAATCTTCCAAACTGCCGTTGCCTTTGCCAAAAAGCGTGTCAGTGAGTGTGTCATATGGCATACCTGAAATCGAAAGCATGACATCTCCCGGTCTGAGCAGACCAAAAAGCGCCATGGATATCGCGTGCGTGCCGCAAGTTATGATTGGGCTGATCAGAGCGCTTTGTGCCTTGAATATCTTGGCAAAAACGCGAGCGAGGTTATCTCTGCCCTGATCGTCATAGCCATAGCCGGTGGAAGCAGAAAACATCGTGTTTGAAATTCTGCACTCTCGAAAGGCCTCTATCACTTTTTTTTGGTTGAAAAAAGCAACATCATCTGCAACAGAAAACTGCTTTTCAAGAGATTTTTCAATTTCGTTTATCGTCATAAAACTCCTCCACTATCCTTTCGATTTGTGCTTCATCCGAGCGCAAAAGCTGCTTGCAGCCCAGGCCGCGAATGAAAGTCATCTGCCTTTTTGCATAATTTCGAGTGTGCTGTTTTATCAAATTGACCGCCTCGTCAAGATTGATTTCGCCGTCAAGATAGGACAAAACTTCTTTGTAGCCTATCGCATTCATCGACTGATTTTTAAGAGTCAACCCCTGCCTTTTCAGGCGCCTCACTTCGTCGATAAGTCCGCCCTCGATCATCTTGTCGACGCGAGCGTTGATCCTTTCATAAAGCTCGTCTCGAGGAGCCGTGAGCGCCAAAACCAGACAGTCGTATTCTGGCTTTTGCGACGAAACCTTTTTGCCCTCCATTGCAATTTGAACCGCCCTGACAAGCCTGCGTTTGTTGAATTTGTCGATTGTTTCGGCTTTTTGAGGGTCAAGTTTTTTTAATTTTTCCAGGAGCTCTTCCTCTGATAAGGCGTCAAGCGTTTGTTTGAGGCTTTCATCCTGCCCCTCGCCACCAAAATCATAGCCTTCGGTGAGCGCTTTGATATACAGCCCGGTTCCACCAACGATGACAGGAAACTTTCCGCGTGAGGCGATTTCAGCAATCAGCTGTTTTGTAAGTTTCACAAAGTCGAACACCGAAAAGTTTTCGTCCGGCTGCAAAATGTCGATCGCATGGTGTTTGACGAGAGCTTGCTCCTGCTTTGTCACTTTTGCCGACCCCACATCCAAACCCTTGAAAACCTGAACCGAGTCTGCCGAAATTATCTCGCCGTTAAACTTTTGCGCGAGCTTTATGGCAACATCACTCTTTCCAACCCCAGTTGGACCAAGAATAAAAAGCACCTTTTGCATCACACGATCCTTTTAAAGAGCTTTTCAAAATCGCGCTTTGTCATGAGTGCGACGATCGGTCTGCCGTGCGGACACAGCAAAACCCCTTTTCTCACTTGCTCTAAAAGGCTTGCGATTGCTGCTTTATCCAAGCTGTCGCCTGCTTTTATCGCGTGCTTGCAGGCGTGTTGAGCTAGCCTTTCTTTCAAAACCTCACTTGCGGATTTTGACCATATGGAATCATCCGCAAGCACCTCATCAAAAAACTTTTGCAGCGATATGCTTGAAAGCAAAAGTGGCACCGCGCTGACTTGCAAGCCGCTCTTTGTTTCGGCAAGTTCAAATCCAAGCTGCGAAAGCGCGGTTTCGGCATCCTGAATTTTTGTTTTGTCTTTTGAAGAAAGCTGCAAGTCAAAATTGACGAGCAAAGACTGCTTTATCACTTGCTGCTTTTCGGCTTGCGCGCAAAGTTTGTCAAAAAGCACCCTTTCATGCGCTGCGTGCTGATCGATGAAGTACACCTTTTCGTCGAGCTCGACCACGATGTAGGTGTCAAAGATAGTTCCTAGAATTTTCATCTGACTTGCTATGCTTGCGTCGATAAAACTGCTTTGAGCGACAGGTTTGTCAAAATCAGCTGCGTGGCGCGCCTCTGACTGATCAAAAAAGATCGGACCGCCGCGTTTGTTTATTGGGATATCCTCTTCGATTGTGATGTTCATAAAATCTGGAGTTTTGATCTTGACCTTTTCGGTTTTGATCTCAACTTCTTGCGGAGGCAGCTGCACCTTTTCTCTGTTGTGAGGCAGCACATAGCTTTTGCCCTCTTTTTTTGGAAGAGGGTCCAAATCAACGATCGGAATATGCCGAAACCCCTGCTCATTTTCAGGCGCTTGCAGCTCGGTTTGAGTGAACTGATGCTCGTCGATTTTTTCGTTTTCAACTGAGGCGATCATGTCCTCTTTTTCAAGTGCTTCTCGCACAGCACCTAAGACAAAAGAAAAAATCTCGTTTGGGTTTTGAAACTTGACCTCTTTTTTTGTTGGATGAATGTTGACATCGACGATCTCAGGATCAACCTTGAGCCCAAGCACGAAAATAGGAAATCGCCCTTTCATCAAAAACGGATCAAACGCGCCTTGAACAGCTGATGAGACGAGATAGTTTTCGACAAATCTGCCATTGACAAAAAGCGTTTGATACGAGCGGTTTGAGCGCGAAAATTTTGGGCTGACAATAAAGCCTGAAAGGCTGACACCTGGCATTTCTGCCTCAACTTTTATCAGCTTGTCATAGACTTGTTTTCCATATATTGTGTATATTATGTCAGACAACTCAGTAGATATTGTGTTGTAGATCTGTTTGCCGTCGGCTACATACAAGAAGGATATCTCAGGATGAGCCAGCATAAATTTTTCGACAAGGTGGGTTATTTCAGCCTCTTCACGCTTTGCTTTGCGCAAAAACTTTTCTCGCACAGGCGCGTTGTAAAACAGGTCACTTGCCTCGATCGTGGTGCCTTTGTTTCTTGCAACATCCTTGAGCTCGCTGAAAAGCCCGCCGTCAATTCTGATGCTCGACCCGATCTCAGCCTCCTCTGTTTTTGAGGACGCGTAGATGTGGCATACCGACGCGATAGACGCGAGAGCCTCACCTCTAAATCCAAGTGTGTGAATTCGGTCGAGGTCTTCTAAGCTCTTAATTTTGCTCGTCGCGTGAGGCAGAAACGCCTTTTCGAGGTCCTCTCTGTCGATGCCATGGCCGTTGTCAGAGATGGTGATCTTTTTTTTGCCGCCTTCTTCGATTTCGATGCTGATCACGCTTGCACCAGCGTCGATGCTGTTTTCGACAAGCTCTTTGACTATTGACGCAGGTCTTTCGACAACTTCGCCGGCAGCTATACGATTGAATATCGTGCTGTCCAATAGCTGAATTTTCATTTTTCCTCCTTGATTTTTTGAGCTAGGTCTGACAAGATTTCGAGCGCTTTTAATGGTGAAATCTGGTTTGGATCCAAATCTTTGACCGCGTCAAAAATTTCGTCTTTTAGTTTTGAGGTGTCCTTTTCCTCACCCTCTTCTTGCGAAAGAGAAAGGTCGAGTTTTAGGTTTTGACTTTCCAAAAGTTTACTGATCTCTTTTGCGCGAACGAGCACCGATTTTGGCAGGCCTGCCATGCGAGCCACCTCGATACCAAAGCTTTTATTGGCGCCGCCTCTGACGATTTTGCGCAGAAAAAGCACTTGGCCCTGCGTTTCCTTGACCAAGATTTTGTAGTTTTTTACGCCTTTAAGATGACCTTCAAGCTCGGTGAGCTCATGATAATGGGTTGCAAAAAGCGTTTTTGCTGGCAAAAATTTTGCCAAATGTTCAACCACGCTCCACGCGATTGAAAGCCCATCAAAAGTCGAGGTGCCTCTGCCGATTTCGTCGAGTATGATCAGGCTGTTTTCAGTGGCGTTTGCAAGGATTGAGGCAACCTCGCTCATTTCGACCATGAAAGTGCTTTGACCAAAGGCCAGGTCATCGCTCGCGCCAACCCTTGTGAAAATTCTGTCAGTGATTGCGATCTCTGCCCTGCTTGCTGGCACAAAGCTGCCGATGTGAGCCATAAAGGTTATCAGCGCGACCTGACGCATATAGGTGCTTTTGCCTGCCATATTTGGCCCTGTTATAATCATGATCTGATCGTCGCCCAGCGAAAGATATGTGTCATTTGCGATGAAGGTGTTATCCTTTAAAAATGCTTCGACAACCGGATGACGACCGCCTTCGATGACTATCTTTCCGCCCTTGTCGTTTAAAACCGGGCGAGCGAAGCTGTTTTGTGAGGCGCACTGAGCAAGCGAAAATATCACATCCACTTGGCTGATTGCATCAGCGGTTTTGAGCAGCGAATCCACCATCGTGAGCAGGTGCTTTTTGAGCTCAGAGAATATCACATCTTCAAGCTTTATCGCCTTTTCCTCTGCGCCTGTTATTTGGCTTTCAAGCAGTTTTAAATCCTCAGTGACAAACCGCTCGTTGTTTGCGACGGTCTGTTTGCGCTTGTAAAAGATAGGCACGCGGTCAAGGTCGCGTTTGTTGACCTCGATGCAGTAGCCATACACCCTTGTGTTGATGATTTTCAGGTTTTTTATGCCTGTCTTTTCGCGCTCCTCTTCTTCAAGCTTCAAAATCCATGCCTTGCCGTCGGCTTTCATCGCTCTCAATTTGTCAAGCTCGGTGTTGAAGCCGTCTTTGATGTAGCCCCCTGCTTTTGTGAGGTATGGCGCGTTGTCATTTATCGCCTTTGAAAGCAGTTCGAAAAGCTCTTCAAACCCTCCGATCTCTTGCACCTCGCCATCAAGACCTTGGCAGGAAGAGAGAATGTTTTTAAGCTCAGGTAGAGGTTTGAGCGAGTTTTTGAGTGAAAGCAGATCTTTTGGCGAAACAGAGCCATACGCGATCTTGCCTGCAAGGCGCTCGATGTCGCCAATTTGCGACAAAGTTGCACTCAGCTGATCACGCATAACCGGCTTTTTGACAAGCATTTCAACCTTGTCAAGTCGCTCGTTTATCTTTTGCTTCGACTGCAACGGATGATCGAAAATATACCTAAATTTTCGCGCGCCCATGCTGGTTTTGGTTTTGTCGAGCAGCCACAAAAGCGAGCCATAGCGCTTGCGATCGCGGATGGTTTCGACAAGCTCCAAATTTCGCCTTGCGGTCGTGTCGATTTGCATATAGTCGGTGTTTTTGACGAGGTTCATCCTCTTTATGCTGCCAATTTGGCGCTTTTGCGTTTCGGTCAGATATTCAAGCAGCGCTCCGCAAGCGAGGATCGCCTCTTTTTTGTTTTCGACTTCATAAATTTTTTGATAGTTTTCGCCAAACTGCTTTTTTAAATTGCCGTCTGCGCGCTCCAACCTGAACGCCCAGTTGTAATATACCTGCGCCTTTGGCAGCGAGCCAAAATTTTGAAGCGGCAACGAGGCGTAAAGCTCTTTTGCCTCATCATTTGTCAAAACTTCGCTCGGAGACACTCGCGTGAGGATGTCTGTGAGCGAGCTTGAAAGATTTTCGGTGATGTATTCAACTTCAAAAAGCCCTGTCGTTATGTCGGAGTATGCCACGCCAAGCTTGTCCCCAACTTTTGCGATGCAGATGATGAAGTTGTTTTTTGCGCTTTCCAGCATCTCTTCGTCGGTGATCGTGCCAGCCGTCACCACGCGTGAGACATATCTTTTCATCATGCCCTTTTCGCCTGGTTTGAGCTCAGCTTGCTCGCAAATTGCCACCTTTTTGCCCATGCTGACGAGCTTTGAAAGATAGCCTTGCGCTGCGTGCGCTGGAACGCCGCACATGACGTTGCCAGCTCGATGCGTGAGCGTGAGGTCAAGCAGCCTGCTCACCTCGATCGCGTCTTCAAAAAACATCTCATAAAAGTCGCCAAGGCGGAAGAAAAGCACACAGTCTGGATGCTGCATTTTGAGTGTGTGATATTGCCCCATCATGCCTTTTGGCTGAGCAAGGCTTGCTATTTCTTCTGACATTTTTTTGCCTCTTTTTGTATTTTTTTCTCCAAAGCCAAAAGCTTGTTCACCCTTTGCTTTTTGACTTCGAGCGGAATTTGACCCTCCATTTTTGCCGCCACTGTGCCCTCACGAGGAGAATACATGAAAGCAAAAATTCCGTCAAATTTGACCTTTTCAACGAGCGACATGGTGTCTTCAAACTCCTCTTCGGTTTCAGTTGGAAAGCCTACGATAAAGTCGGAGGTTATTTTGACATTTGGGATGCGCGATTTTATTTTTTCGATTATCGAAAGATAGTGCTCACGCGTGTATTTGCGGTTCATGAGCTTTAAAATCCGATTGTTTCCGCTTTGAGCAGGAAGATGAATTTCTTTTAAAACCTTGTCGTTTGTGGCGATCTCTTCGATCAGCTCGTCTGTCAGATCCTTTGGATGCGAGGTCATAAAGCCGACTTTGAAATCTCCGTTAGCCGCAGTGACAAGCCTTAAAAGTTCGGCAAAGCTCACGCTTGGCGAAAGGTCTTTGCCATAGGAGTTGACATTCTGCCCAAGCAGCGTGATTTTGTCATACTGACCGCTTGCTGCGATCTGTTTAACCTCGCTGAGTATGTTTTCCACTGAGCGCGAATGCTCTCTTCCTCGCACATATGGCACGATGCAATAGGTGCAAAAGTTGTTGCAGCCCTGCATGATGTTGACCCACGCGTTTTTGCCGCTCGAACGGTTGTAACCTTGCTCTTCGTCAAGCTCGCCTTCGCTCCAAAGCTCAAACACCTTTTGGTTTTTTGCCTTTGCGATATATTCGCCGATTTTGTGCAAATTGAAGGTGCCCAAAATTACATCAACAAACGGAAATTTTTGTTTAAAAAGTTTAGCCGTCTCTTCTTTTTGCGTCATGCATCCACAAACGGCAATAACAAGCTCAGGGCGCGATTTTTTGAGTTTTTTTAACGCCCCTACATTGCCGAAAACACGCTCTTCCGCTCCCTCTCGAATTGCACAGGTGTTGAACACGATCACGTCGGCATCCTCGCGATTTGGCGTGAACTGATAGCCCATGTTTTCGAGGATAAACGAGATCTTTTCTGACTCATGCACATTCATCTGGCAGCCATATGTGACTATGTGATATAACATAGACATAGTATACAAAAAAATTAAACTTTTTGCAAATAATTTGCTTTTAAAGTGGCATATTAAGAAATATGAAGAAATTTGTCAAAATATCGCTGATAACTGTCGGTGCCGTGCTGCTTGTGCTTGGCCTTGGTTTGTCGATTTTTGTCGGAGTAAGTTTGACAAAATATAGCCATCTTGAACTTGACGAAAATTTGCTCGCAAGCCCAACGGCGAACGTTTTGATACTTGACAAAGAAAACCGACCTATTGAGGAAGAGAACACCGAAACCGTGAAATTTGCCTCATTAAATCAGTTGCCGCCATATGTTGCGCAGGCGTTTATCTCCGTCGAGGACAAGGATTTTTATCATCATAATGGCTTGAATTACAAACGAATTGCAAAGGCTGTGATTTCAAATTTAAAATCGCACAGTTTGAAAGAGGGCGCCTCGACGATCAGTCAGCAGCTCATCAAAAACACTCACCTTTCGTCAGAAAAGACTTTTGAGCGAAAACTCAAAGAGATCGCCCTGACAAAAAAATTGGAAAAATATCACTCGAAAGATGAGATTTTGGAAAAATATTTGAATGTCATCTATTATGGCAACAACTGCTATGGCATCGAAAATGCGGCAAATTATTATTTTTCAAAACCGGCAAAAGAGCTTTCGCTGGCAGAGAGTGCCCTGCTTTCTGGCATGATAAAGTCACCAAACAAATATTCGCCTATAACAAAGGAGGAAGACTGCCTCAAACGCCGCAATTTGGTTTTAGACGAAATGAAAAAGGATGGTTACATAACCGAAGAGCAGGCAGAGAGAGCAAAGCGCGAGCAAATTGGGCTTTGCCTGCAATCGCACAACTCCAATCGCCTCAACTCTTACTCTGAGGCAGCACTCAGCGAAGCATGCAAAATTTTGGAGATGCCAGCAAAGTCGATCGCAATATCCGGCTACAAAATCCACACCTATCAAGATCGAGACAAGCAAGCGAGGCTTGCAAGCGCGCTGCAAAGCGAAGATTTTGGCTCAGCTGACTTTGCAGGAATTGTTTTGGATGTCAAAAAGCACGGAGTGAGCGCCTATCTTGGCAGCAGCGCTTACAAAATTTTGGACGCAAAAAGGCAGCCCGGCTCGATTATAAAGCCGATCTTGGTGTATGCGCCTGCGCTGAATGAGGATCTGATTTCGCCTTCGACTCAACTTGTCGACGAGCCTCTTGTGCTGAGCGGCTACTCCCCTAAAAATGTCGACGGAAAATATCGCGGCTATGTTTCAGCCAAAGAGGCTCTCGCAAAATCTATCAATATTCCTGCGATCAAAGTTTTGTCATATGTTGGCATAGAAAATGCTAAGGCATATGCGAGCGAGCTTGGCCTCGAATTTGACGAGCAGGACGACTCGTATGCCTTGGCTCTTGGCGGAATGACTTATGGCGATAACCTTTTGACGCTTGCTGGCGCGTATTCCGCTTTTCCTAATTTGGGCAAATTTGCCGAGCCTTGTTTTGTGGAATACATAACAGACAAGGCAGGCAAAATCATATATCGTCACAAGCCACAGGAAAAACAGGTTTTGCGCGAGGATTGCTGCTATCTTTTGACCACGATGCTGGAAGAGAGCACCGAAACTGGCACCGCCAAAGCGTTGAAGCCACTGGATTTGCCGCTCGCTTCAAAGACCGGAACCGTCGGAAAAGGCAAGGAAAATTTGGACGCATACAACATCACCTACTCGCCAAGCGAGGTTTGCGGAGTTTGGGTGGGCAATTTGGATAACGCGCCAATCACCATCGCAGGCGGAAACGAGCCCACAAGATGCGTGAGAAGATATTTTGAGGGCGCAGATGAGGCAGAGGTTTTCACTATGCCAGAATCAGTCGTTGAAAGAGAGATCGACCTTGTCAGTTTACAGGACGAGCACATTGTGCGCCTTGCAAGTTCCTCGCAGCCGTCAAAATACAAAACCAAAGCGCTGTTTTCGCGCTTTAATGAGCCGAAAGAGATTTCGTCTTGCTTTGAAGAGACGCAGGAAACCTTTTTTGATGTCAGCGAAAAGGATGGCACAGTTTTTGTGAATTTTCAAGCAAAAAGGCAGATCGAATATCGCTTTTTTGACGGAGAAAGTTTGCTTGAAAAAGTGACCGATTTTGCTGGCGAAAAAAATTTGGAGTTTAAAATAAAAGACTGCTTGATAATAAAATATGGCTTTGATGAAAGCCATATAAAAGAAAAGTGTTTTAAGTTTTCAAGCCTGAATCGCACATCTCAGCCCTCGCCTGAAAAAAAGCGCAAGTGGCTGGTGTGAGATCACTCCTCACCGATTTCGGTTGGAAGACCGGTGTTGGAAACGGCAGCCTTGATTTTTTCTTCAATCTCTTTGTAAAGCTCTGGATTTGCCTCTAAGTAAGCCTTGGTGTTTTCTTTGCCCTGACCGATTTTTTCGTCGTTGTAAGCGAACCAAGATCCAGACTTTTTGATTATGCCAAACTGCAAAGCAAGGTCGACGATGCAGCCGGTTTTTGAAATGCCTTTGCCATAGATGATCTCAAACTCAGCAACTTTGAAAGGAGGAGCGAGCTTGTTTTTGACAACTTTGACTTTGGTTTTGTTGCCGATCACATTGGCGCCGTCTTTGATCGCCTCGCCTTTGCGCACATCGAGTCGGACGCTGGCATAAAATTTGAGCGCTTTGCCGCCTGCCGTGGTTTCTGGTGAGCCATAAACAACGCCGATTTTGTCACGCAGCTGGTTGATGAAGATCACCGTTGTGTTGGATTTGTTGATCGCGCCGGTCAGCTTTCTGAGCGCTTGCGACATCATCCTTGCCTGCAAGCCAACATGGCTGTCGCCCATTTCGCCGTCGATCTCTGCCTTTGGTGTGAGCGCTGCAACCGAGTCGACAACAACGATGTCAACTCCGCCCGAGCGCACCAGCATATCGCAGATGTTGAGCGCCTGCTCACCGTTGTCTGGCTGAGAGATGTAAAGGTCTTTTAAAACCACTCCGAGCTTTTCGGCATAACTTGGATCAAGTGCGTGCTCTGCATCGATAAACGCTGCTGTGCCGCCCATCTTTTGTGCTTCTGCAATTATGTGAAGCGAAACCGTGGTCTTTCCCGAAGATTCCGGCCCGTAGATTTCGATAACCCTTCCCCTTGGAACGCCGCCTATGCCGAGTGCAAGGTCGAGCGTCAGGCATCCTGTTGGGATGACATCAACCTTTTGATTTGTCGTGTCGCCAAGCTTCATGATTGCACCTTTGCCGTAGTGCTTTTCAATTTGCATGAGCGCTTCGGTGAGTGCGTCCTCTTTTGATAATTTTTTTTCCATATCTTTCTCCTCTTAAAAATTATTCCTCAAAAAGTTGTCTGTATTCTTCTTCGGTGAGCAAAATTTCGCGTTCGGCACCTTCGTCGGTGATATAGCCAAGTTCGGTCATGTCGGCGATGACTTTTTTAGCGCGGTCGATGTTTAAGTTGAAGCGGTCTGAGATTTTTTGAGCGCTGACAACGCCGTCTTCAATGAACGCCCGCAAAACTGACGGTATGATCAAATCATAAGGCATCTGCTTGGTTTGACGCTCTTCGTTTTTGAAAACCTGCTTGTTTTTGACGATATAATTGAGGCCTGAAAACACCGTCAGCAAAGTTGTTGCAACCAAGAGCGTGAGCAAAACGATGCTGATGATCGTGTAAGCAAGCCCTTCGATAACCGGAAAAAACTGCGCAACCATGAAAGCGAAGATCATATACAAAAACACGGTTATATCCTGAAAGACCGCCTTCACTTTGCCTGTGTAGTCGGCCGCCAAGATTATGTTTTTTGAAGCTGCTATCTGCCTGAACGCGCTGACGATGAGCTCTCGCGAAAGGATGAGCGTAACGCAAACTATCCCAAGCCAAACCGGCAAAACGATTGGAAGCGGTTGCGAAATGCCTTCGCCTGCGATTGGATATGCGGTGATGAGCAGCAACCCCGAAGTTATCAAAACTTTGTCTGCAATTGGATCTAAAAATTTTCCCAAATCAGTAACTTGATTTAGTTTTCTAGCGATTTTCCCATCTATGTCAGTGAGAGCAGCCACACCAAATAACACTGCTGCTACTAATTTGCCATATGGAATAAAATCCGCAAGAAAGAAAAACAGCACAAGCGGAATAAAACACATCCTTGAAACTGTGATTTTGTTTGGTATATTCACACTATTTCTCCTTTAAAAAAGTTTCCGTCAAAATTGGTGAGCTTGACGCAAACAAACTTGCCAATTTCGATACTATTATTATCCACAATTTTGATGCCAAAGTCAACCGATGGAGAGAGAAATTTGCTGTGTCCGACAAAAGTTGCGTCACTTTCGTCAAATTCGTCAATCATGACGCTGGTCGTTTGCCCAAGCAGCTTGCGCGCATTTTCAAACGCAACCTGCATTTGAACTTTTTGAGCCTTTTTCAGCCTCCACATTTTTGTCAAACGACTTTTTTGCCCTTTGAGATAATAGCTGACCGTGCCCTCCTCACGCGAGTATGGGAAAAAGCCCACATAGTCGAGTTTTGCTTCCTTCAAAAACTGCAAAAGCTTTTTGAAAGCCTTTCTGGTTTCGCCTGGATGACCAACGATGAAAGTAGAGCGGATCTTTATGTCTGGATGGTAGGTTTTGATCTCTCTGATAAGCGCGCGCGTCGAGTTTTCGTTGTGCTTTCGGCGCATAAGCGCGAGCATTTTGTCGTCGATATGCTGCAAAGGTATGTCGAGATAGTTGCACATCTTTGGCTCGTTGTCGATGAAATTTAAAAGCTCAGCCGAGATCATTTCTGGATAGGCATAGTGCAACCTGATCCATTCGATATCCTTGATTTTTGCAAGCTTTTCAAGCAGCTGAGCAAGCTGCGGCTTGCCATACAAATCGGTGCCATAGCGAGTGGTGTCTTGCGCCACGATGATCAGCTCTTTCACACCCTTTTTTGCAAGCGCCTTGGCCTCGCTGACAAGGTCCTGCATCCTTTCGCTTTTGTAAGGCCCTCTGATGCGCGGAATTGTGCAGTAGGCGCAAACATTGTTGCAACCGTCTGCGATCTTCAAATAGGCGTAGGCACTAGATGTTGTGAGTATTCTGTCAGAAGTGTCAGAATACTTTGATTTTTCAAGGCCGTAGAGCTCTTCGATCACATTTGTGATCTGGGCGTTGTTTTGAAATTTTAGCGTTGCGTCAACAAGCGGAAAAGCCTCAGAAATTTGCTTTTGATGCTTGCTTGGAAGGCAGCCTGTTATGATGAGTTTTTCGATCTTTCCAGATTTTTTGAGAGCTTCCATTTCGATGATGTTGTCGATCGCCTCCTGCCTTGCCGGCTCGATGAATGCGCAGGTGTTGACGAGCACGATGTCGGCATCAAGTGGGTCAGGCACAAGCTTGAAGCCATAGTCGGAAAGACGAAAAAGCAGCTTTTCAAGATCGACGCGGTTTTTGTCACAACCAAGGCTTATTGCTGAGACTTTTTTTTGTTGTAATTCTTCTTTTGTCACTTTTCACCTGCCTAGTCGTAGTTGTCTCCAAAGATCTGATAGAACTCTTCGAGCGTGATATAAACATTTCGCGGTTTTGCTCCGTCAGCCGCAGAGATATAACCCATGTTCGTCATTTGGTCGATGATTTTGCCTGCACGAGGATAGCCGATAGACAAACGCCTTTGAATCATTGAGGTTGAGGCTTGACCGCTGTCGATCACCATTTTGAGCGCCTCTGGAAGCAAAGGATCCATGCCGCTGTTTTCGCCTTGTTCTGAATTTTGATTTTTTGGCATATTGTTGATTGCCTCTTGAACGGCTGGATCAAAGATCAATTCATTATTCACCGTGACAAAATTGACGATGTCGGCAATTTCATGCGTTGTGATAAAGCAGCCCTGCACGCGTTTTGGCGCAGCGGAGTATTCTTGCGGCGCATAGAGCATATCACCATGCCCAAGCAATTTTTCGGCGCCGGTCATGCCAAGGATGACATCTGAGTTCACCCTGCTTGCAACTTTGAAGGCAATTCGCGACGGAAAGTTTGCCTTTATGCCGCCTGTCACGAACTCTGCGGTCGGTCGCTGAGTTGCCAAGATCATGTGCAAGCCCGACGCCCTCGCCTTTTGACCGAGGCGAATGATGCGGTCCTCAATCTCCTTTTTGCCTTGCATGATAAAGTCGGCAAACTCGTCGATTATTATCACAATAAAAGGCATCTTTTTCTTTTTGCCGTTGAGAACATCGGCGGTGTAGTTGTATTCATCAATATCTTTAACGCGCGCTTCACGGATCAGCCTGAAACGCCTTTCCATCTCATCGATAGCCCATTGCAGCGCGTTTGCAGCCTTTGAAACGTCAGTTATAACCTTTGGCACAACGAGATGTGGTATGCCCTCATACGGCGTGAATTCGACCTGTTTTGGGTCGATGAGCAGCATTCGGCAATCCTCAGGCGAAGCCTTGTAGAGCAGCGAGATGATGATGTTGTTGAGCATAACGCTCTTTCCTGAACCAGTCGTTCCGGCGATCAAAAGGTGCGGCATTTTGTTGAGAGCGCCGACTTTGATGTTGCCAGAAATATCCTTGCCGACTGCAAAAGTGAGCGGCGATTTTGCCGAGTTAAATTCGTTTGACGAAAGCACATCGCGCAAAGAAACCGTTGCAACTTTGTCGTTTGGAACTTCGATGCCCACAACGTTTCTGCCCGGCACAGGTGCCTCGATGCGCACATCGCCACCGTTGGCTTCAAGCGCAAGCGCGATGTCGCTGGAAAGGTTCAAAATCTTTTTAACGGTGATGCCGGACGGCATTTCAAGCTCATAGCGCGTTACCGCTGGGCCAATCACAACATTTTGAACTTTGGCAGGCACGCCAAACTCTTGCAAGGTGTTTTCCAAAATTATCGTTTTTGTAGCGATATCGTCGTCAAGATCGCTCATATCTGTTGAGCGCGTTGTGACAAGGTCGATTGGCGGACGCGTGTAGTGATATGGCTTGACCTCTTCCTCAGGCTGCTTTTCAGGCTCGCTGTCAGCGTCAAAATTGACAAAGTGGCGAGGTCGATCCAAGCTTCTCCCCTCAGCCCCTGCCGTTATTCTGTCGGCAAGCTCGCGCTCAGAAAGAGGTTTGTTTTCAACCTGTGGTTTTTCCTCAGGCTCTGGCGCAGAAAAAGCACGGTCGCGATTTCTGTCGAAACGCGGCTCTGGATCAGTTTTTGGCGGTTCTGAGATCTCACTTGCACGCGAGAAGTTGTTTTCCTGCATCACTTCGCGAATTATGTCGTCAGCCTCAGACACAAGCTCCTCTGGCTGAGCGGCGGAGACATTCATAGGTGTCGAGTCTGAAATAATCGGATTTTCATTTTTCAGCGCGTCGATGTTTCGGTTCATTTCGCGCTTGAAAACATCGTTGGTGACGCCGTTTTTGACATATGCTCTGGCGCTTTCTGAAAAATATTTGTTCACATCAATTTCAGGCGGCGTGAGGAGATATTTTTTAAGCTCCTCGCCTTCAAGCTTTCGAGGATCTTGCTGCTTTGGAGGCTCCGGCGTGATAGGCTCGACAAGCGTGCGACGAGTGAGGCCAAGTTTTTGCTTTATGGTCTCTTGCTGCGTCTGCTTTTTTTCGATGTTGCCGCTCATCACAACATTGACCTCTTCTGTCTTTTTCGGCTTTTCCACCTCCTTTATCGCAAGCTTGACAGGCTTTTCTTGAACGCGGTTTTTTCTGAGATACAAAAGCGCGTCGATATAAAGCGCAAGGCAGATCACAAAGGCGACACAAAAGATGACAAACGCCCAAACATAGTTTGTCATATACAAAATGCTGGTTGAAAACAGACCGACGATAATTCCGCCTGCTGTGTGCTTTTTAAGATAGTTTGACGCGAGATATTCGCCAAAGCTGCCTGCTTTGTCCCCCACAACAGCGAGCTGAATTATGCACAGCAGCAAAAATATCGACAGATACAAAAATATCGCATATTTTTTTGAAAGCTTGTAGCGCTTGTTGTTGAGCAGCGCCACTCCTGCCAAAAACAGCATGATGAAAAGTGGATATGCAAAGTAGCCAAATGTGCCAAGCAAAAAATCTTGCATAAAGCCAACAAGGTTTGTTAGCAAGAAGAAAAACATAACACAGGCAACCGCAATCAATGTGATGCCTGTGATCTTTTTTGCTCGCGGTGAAAAACCGCGAGACTTTTTTCGAACTTTATACTCTGCCATGATTACATTATATCATAGTAAAAAATAATTCCCAAATATGTTTTTAAGAAAAAGTGTTATTTTTTTCACAAATTGTCAATTTTCTAGCCCTGAGAGGTTTTCTGACACCGTGACAAGCTCAAAACCCTGCCCTTGAAGAGTGTCGATTATCCTGCCGAGAGCGTCGCGCGTGCAAGCCGTTGGATGCATGAGGATGAGATCGCCGCCCTTTGCGCCATCGATAGCTCGGTTGTAGATGAGGTCTGCGTCTTGATCTCGCCAATCGATCGTGTCACGCGTCCACATAATCGTCTTGTAGCCAAGGCTTGATGCAACTTCGACAGTCTGCTCGTTGTAAGCGCCACTTGGAGGAGCAAACAGCGTGGCATCCTTGCCAATCATGCTTTTGATGAGAGCGTGAGTTGTGGAGATTTCCTTTTCGCAGCTTTCTCGCGTGAGTTTGTCGTGATCTTTGTGAGAATAGGCGTGGTTGCCAATTTCGTGACCCTTTTCGACCATTTCAATCAAGATCTCCTCATTGCCAGCCACCCAAGTTCCGCCGACAAAAAAGGTGACCTTGGCGTTTTTTTCTTCAAGCGTTTGCAGCATGTCGGCAAGATATTCCGTCCCCCAGCAAACGTTGATCATAAGGCTAATTTTGTTGGACGAAGTGTCGCCTTGATAGATCGCGCCTTGTGAGGAGCTCACCTCTTGGTTTGAGTTTGAAAATGTCACTCCAAAATAGACCGCAAGTCCGATCAAGACCAGCAGACCCGCGATGCAGAGATTGACGACATATTTTCTGAAAATGAACACGTTTAACTTTTTCATGCCATAACTTATGCATGAAAATTTTAAATAATAACTAAAAATTTGTTTATTTTTTAATTTTAAATCTTTTCATTTCTTTTACTTTTAAATAATTAAGTCTTTTAAAAATTGCTTTTTCGTTTTGCGATCCACGGATCTTATAAAAAACATTTTTTCCGTTTTTTTTATAAATAATCAAATCATTTTCCTCAGGATTTAAGCAATGATGAATTCCTCCTATGCCAGATAAAATTTCCTGATATGCACCACATCCAAAAACACCAATATAGAGTGTTTCTCCTTTTTTGATTTCAGGCATAATACAATATTTTTCTGAATTTTGATAAAAATAAACATCATCACCATCGCAGGTGTCACCAGCTATTCTTACTTTGATTAGTTTATTATTGGCAAGATTTATAGGTAAAAACAAGAACCTCTCTTTTAAAGCCCAAGTATTAACTAAACTTGTCATTATAGAGCCATTAATAACATACCAAGGTTTGTCGTCATGTGAATTCTTTACAGTTTCGACTTTATAAATGTTAAAACATGAATCAGAGACTGTGTATCTTCCATTTTCTTGAATTATGTTTGGATCAGAGATATTGTATTTTTTACCTAATCCTTTTAACAATTTGATTATATCGTCCGCATATTTTTCATAATCAAATTCATTTATCTTATCATATGGAGTGCCTCCGCCAAAATCAAAATTCACTAAATTTGGTTCATCTTTAACGATTTTTGAATAAAGTTGATAGGCCTTTTCTATGTTTTCAAAACATTTTTCTTGGTTGTAGAGAGATCCTCTTTGATGAAAATGTAACGTTGTAAATACGAGGTTTTCATTTTTTTTGTATTTTTTTAAGCAATCAATTAACTCTTTTTCTTTTAATCCAAATCTGTCAAATCCTAAATCATTACTTTTAGCATATAGATTAGGTAAATTTAATCTAAACCCTATTTCAACTTTACGATTAAATTTAGTGTCAAGCAAAATGTTTAATTCGCTTTTATTATCAATAACAAACAGAATGTCATAACCTTTATTTATCATTTTAATTATTTGATCTACATAAAGTTTGTCTTTTATTCCATTGCAAATAATTTTCTTATTATCAACAATCTTATTTTTAATAATTCTCTCAACTATTTTTAAATCAATATAGCTTGAGGTTTCATACATGTCAGCATATGTCCCTGCGGTAATAACATTCTCTGAATAATAACTAGCCTTATTCGCATTTGCAAAAATATATTTGCCTTGATATGAATACTTGGAAATAGCTTTTTCAAAATAAGCTTTCAAACTTGTAATCTTTTCTCTAATTATATCAACGTAGCCAACTTTTAAAGGATTGCCAAACTTAGTTACCAAATCCAAACAGTTTATATCTTTATAATACAAAACTCCATTTTTGTAATTCAAATAATTTTTTTGCAATTTTATTTGCATTGTGACCTCATAAGTTTATTTTTTTTCAATGAGTTTCATGTCAACTCGGCCTTTGTCGTCAACTTTGATGACCTCAGCTACAACCTTATCTCCGATATTGACAACGTCTTCGACCTTTTCAACGCGTTTTGATGAGAGTTTGGAGATGTGGATCATGCCTTCCTTTCCGCCAAGCGTTTCAACAAAAGCGCCGAACGGAAGAATTCTGACAACTGTTCCCTCATATTTTTTGCCAACTTCCAAATCTTCAACGATTGCAAGCACGATTGCTTTTGCCTTTTCGGCGCGCTCGATGTCTTCACAAGCGATGAACACTTGCCCGTCGTCTTCGATGTCGATCTTGACGCCGGTTTGGTCGATGATTTTGTTGATAGTTTTTCCGCCAGAGCCGATGACATCCTTGATCTTTTCAGGATCGATCATGAACGAGATGATCTTTGGAGCGTATTTTGAAAGCTCTTTGCGTGGCTCGCTGATTGTGTCGAGCAGTTTTTGCATGATGTAAAGCCTGCCCTCTCTTGCCTGCAAAAGCGCTGTGTGCAGGATGTCTTTGTCAAGGCCATGGATTTTGATATCCATCTGAATTGCCGTCACGCCCTTTTCGGTTCCTGTCACTTTAAAGTCCATATCGCCAAGGAAGTCTTCCAACCCTTGGATGTCTGAAAGAACGGCAACTTTTTTAGACTTTTCATCTTTGATCAGCCCCATTGCGATACCAGCGACTGGTGAAGAAATTGGCACGCCGCCATCCATGAGCGCAAGTGTGGAGCCGCAAACGCTTGCCATTGATGACGAGCCGTTTGACGATGTCACTTCGCTGACAAGACGAAGCGCGTATGGGAATTCTTCCTCAGTTGGAATAACCGGCTCGAGCGCTCTTTCAGCAAGTGCGCCGTGGCCTATCTCACGCCTGCCTGGGCTTTTGAGGTTTCTCGCCTCGCCTGTGGCATATGGCGGCATATTGTAGTGATGAACATAGCGGTTGACCTCTTCGTCGTCAAGCCCCTCAAGTTTTTGCATATCTGAAACGGTGCCAAGAGTGAGCGAAGTCAAAACCTGAGTCTGTCCGCGTGTGAACACTGCCGAACCGTGAACGCGTGGAAGCAAGCCAACTTCGCACCAAATTGGGCGAATCTCTTTGAGCTTTCTGCCGTCTGGTCGCACGCCCTCGTTGAGGATTTTTCCGCGAACCTTTTCCTTTGTCATTTTGTAGAGCACATCACCGATGAATTTTTCCTGCTCTGGGAAAATTTCAGCAAAATGTGCCTTGGTTTCAGCGTCAACCTCGTCTTGACGAGCCTGTCTCTCCTGACGGTCAAAGGTGTCGAGCGCGTGATCGAGACGCTTGTCAGCAAATTCTCGAACCGCCTTGTCAATCTCCTCTGGCACGGTCACAAAATTTATGTGAGGATTCAGCGGCTTTCCGATTTCTGCCTTGACCTTTTTGATAAACCTTACGATCTTTTTGATCTCTTCGTGTCCGAACATGATGGCGTCAAGCATAACCTCTTCTGGCACCTCTTTTGCGCCAGCTTCAACCATGAGCACAGCCTCTTCGGTTCCGCTGACCGTGAGAGCAAGCCTTGACGCTTCGCGCTCTGCCTGATTTGGGTTTAGAATAAATTTGCCGTCAACAAGCCCCACCTGAACAGAACCTGTTGGGCCTTCAAACGGTATGTCGGAAATTGAAAGCGCAAAGCTTGATCCGAGCATAGCGAGAACTTCTGGCGCGTGGTCAGGCTCGACTGAAAGCGCGGTTGCAACCACTGAGACATCGTTGTAAAAACCCTTTGGGAAGAGTGGACGAAGTGGCCTGTCGATAAGGCGAGATGTCAGGATCGCCTTGTCTGACGGTCTGCCCTCGCGTTTTTTGAATCCACCTGGGATTTTGCCCACTGAATACATCTTTTCTTCAAAATCCACGCCGAGTGGGAAGAAATCGATGCCTGGACGCGGCTCTTTTGACATGGTCACATTGACCATGACAACTGTTTCGCCGCAGCGAACCAAACAGTGACCGTTGGCCTGCTCAGCAAGCGCGCCGGTTTCGAAAGTTACAAGGTCGCGGCCGATTTGAATTTCAAACTTTTTTCCGTGTGTCATAATAATCTCCTTTTAAAACTTTAAAAAAGGGTGCCAAAAAACAAGCACCCTCCCTTTATTAAATTTATTTCACATCTCTTATGCCAAGCGATTTGATAAGAGCTCTGTAAGCTTCGATGTCCTTTTCTTTCAGATAGAGCAAGAAGCCTTTCCTTTTGCCGACCATTTGAAGCAAGCCACGCCTTGAGTGGTTGTCTTTGTGGTTGGTTTTGAGGTGCTCAGTCAAGTGGTTGATCCTTTCGGTCAAAAGAGCAACTTGAACCTGAACAGAACCGGTGTCATTTTCAGACTGCTTGAACTCGTTTATGATCGCCTGCTTTTTTTCTGCATCCATTGCAAACCTCCATTTTTAATTTTCCCCGAAAGCGAAGCAAGTGTCAGAGGCTGTCATCTCACTGCGCCATGGGCTTTTCGACTTTGTTAATATATCACATTTTTTGCCGTTTGTAAAGCGATTAAACAAAATTTTTTAGCTTTCAAAAAGATTTTTCTTTTTTTCGATCATTTCGTCTATTCTTTCGATATAGTCTTGGATGAATTTGACATTCGCCTGACGCTCGATGCGATTTTGAAGATTGAACACCCTTTTTGAAATCGCGCCTGCACCAACCGCGATGACAGAGGCGGTTTCTTCCATCGAGTCGATGTTGAACTGGCAGATGTCGTTGTCACGGAAAAATCCGACATTTTCAAGTGCGCCAAGTTGGTATTTTTGGCGGTAGATATAGTATGGCTTGTAGCCGGAATCCATCAGAGTTTTTTCGCATTGCAACAAAAGCGCGCTTAAATTTTTAAAGCCGAGTGATTCGTGGCTGTCAAAGAGCGTGCTGCCGCGTTTTAATGAAAGCGTGTGAAGCGTTATGTTGTTTGGATATAGATCGAGCAGCGCGGAAAGCGTTTTTTTGATGGTCGGAGCCTTTTCGCCAGGCAGGCCGATGATCATGTCCATGTTCACCTTAAAGCCCTTTTCAAGCGCCAAAGCGTAGGCGTTGAACACGTCCTCCTTGGTGTGGTTTCTGCCTATTCTCTTTAAAGTTGCTTGCGAAAAAGTTTGCGGATTTATGCAAATTCTGCCCACGCCGTGTTTTTCGAGAACTTCGAGCTTTTCGCGCGTGATAGTCTCTGGTCTGCCGCACTCGACGGTAAATTCGGTTGAGGCAAAACTCAGCTCGCAGAGCACGCGATCAAGTTGCTCAGCGCTCAGCACCGATGGAGTGCCGCCGCCGACGTAGACATTTCGCACCAAGAGCGCTTTGTCAGACATAAGCTTGCGCATCTCGCGAATTTCCTTTATCAGGCAGTCTATGTATGGCTCGATCAGGTTTTTAACGCGGTCATATTCGTTTGAAATAAAGCTGCAATAAAGGCAGCGCGACGGACAGATCGGAATGTTGACATAAAAGTCGATCAAATTGTCGTTTCGAATGATGCCATGCTGGTTTTTTAAAGTTTTTGCAACCAGCAAAGCTTTCTCTCGCGAGATTGCATACTCCTCCTGCAAAAACTCTGGGATGAGATGCTCTTTGACCTCCCCACTCTCGATTGCACCTCTGGCTAGCGCGGTTGGTCTGATGCCGGTGAAGCTGCCCCATGGAAGTGAGCGTCCTTCCAGTTCCTCCAAAGTTTTGTAAAGCGAAAAGAGAGCGCGCCTTTTTCGCAGACTCTTTTTTTTGAGTTCGCTCCCCTCAGGAAGAGGAAACTCATAGCCAAAAGTCTGGCCGCGAGCTTCAATTTTTTCAAAAAGCTTGCCGTTGCAAATTTCGGTGTGACAAAACTTCTCCTCAGGGTTCTCTCCAAAAAACATAACGAGAAGGTCTGTCATATCCTTTTCAAATTCTGTGTTCGTTTTGATCATATCAGCTTATCCTGCTCACTTTTCTGACGCCACTGATCTGCGAAAGAAGATTGCAAGTGTCCTTGACATCATCTCGACTTTTTGCCAGAATAACGATTGCGCATTCCAAAAACTCGCCGCTTTCGTTTGCCTCAAATTTTCGCAAAACCACCTTTGATGTGGAGAGATTTGAAGTGATTTTGTTGAGAACATTTGGCGATTTTTCAGCCACCAGTTTGATTTCAGCGTAAAACTCAGTTTTCGCGTCGCCCTCCCAGTCGACATCGATCAGTCTTTCAGGATCGAGATATTTGAGGTTTGGGCAATCTTTTTTGTGAATTGTCACGCCCTTTCCTTGTGAAATATACCCTATTATCTCGTCGTCAGACATAGGTTGGCAGCAGCCAGCATATCTGACAAGCAGTCCGGTTGCGCCGTCCACAACAACGCCACTTTTGCTGGTTTTGAGCTTGATTTTTTCGCCCTTTTTGCTTGCAATTTCATGGTCTCGCAAATATAAAGCGACAAACCTGCCCACCGCCTGAGTTGCAGAAATTGAACCTGAGCCCATGGCTGCATAAAGCTCATCCATCGACTGCATGGTATACTTTGACAGGATGTCTTGAATATATTTTTCTTCCAACAGCTGAGAAACCGAAAACTGTCGCGCTTTTGCCGCCTCTTCCAACATCGTTTTGCCATAGCCAATGTTTTCTTCTTTCATCTCGTTTTTGAAGAAGGATTTGATCTTGCTGCGAGCGCTTGAAGTTTTGACATGGTTCAGCCAGTCGCGCGACGGGCCTTTGGAGTTTGGGTTTGTGATAATCTCGACGACATCGCCGTTTTTGAGCTCAGTGTAGATCGGCCTCATGACATTGTTGATCTTGCCGCCGACGCAGTGATTTCCAACATCCGAATGTATGGCGTAAGCAAAGTCGATGACGCTTGATCCAACAGGAAGCTCCAAAACCTTGCCCTTTGGCGTTTGAACGAAGATCTCGCCAGTGTAAAGGTCGGTTTTTAGAGTTTCGACAAAGTCCTCTGGCTGCATAATCTGCGCCTTTTCCATAATGTTGCGGAACCAACTGATCTTTTTGTCAAGCTTTGCCATCTTTTCGGTGCCGTCTTTATACATCCAATGCGCAGCGATGCCATATTCGCAATTTTTGTGCATCTGATAGGTGCGAATTTGAATTTCAAGCGGCCTTTGGTTTTCAACAATAACCGTCGTGTGCAAAGTTTGATAGCCGTTCGGTTTTGGGTTTGAAATATAGTCTTTCACCCTGCCCTGAATAGGTTTGTAGATGCCGTGGATTTTTCCAAAAACCGAATAGCACTCCTCCACCGTTCTGACAAGCACACGCATCGCGATGAGGTCATATATCTGCGCAAGTGTGACATTTTTCATTTTGAGCTTGCGAAAGATGGATGAAACATGCTTTTGTCGCGCTTGAATTTCGCCTTTTATGCCAAGTTCATGCAAGATCGCCCTCAAACGCTTGGTGGTGATTTCGATCTGTTTCTCGTTTTCCTCTCGCGTTTTTTCTAGGCTTTCGATGAGCGAGTTATACATCTCAGGATTTTGATACTTAAAGCAATAGTCCTCCATGACCGACTTCATTTCAGAAAGCCCCAGCCTTTCTGCAAGCGGAGCAAACACCTCTTTGACATTTGAGACGAAATCTGCATCGATTTTTGATAGCGGTGTTTGAAGGTGTTTGACATCATACAAAATTCCGGCAAGCTTTATCACCACAACGCGCAGATCCTTGCCAAGGCCTATAAACAGCCTGCGTATGTCGTCAGCCTCTTCGGCTTTTGTCAGATATCGCATATCCTTCAAGCTTTTAAAGCCAGAATAGATGACTTTTTCGTCGCTCGACAGCTGGTTTTGCAGGCTTTCAGCACTCGCTTTGTCGACCTTGTGCAGCTGATAGATCAAAAACCCTATCACCGCGCTTTTATCGAGTTTAAGCTCGATTATGAAATCCAAAATCTCGCTGATGCGATCAAAATCCAACCTCTCGTCAAGCAGCTTGTCTAAAAGCGTCTTATCTTTGTCAAGAAGTTTGAATTTTTTTTGAATTTTCTCAATAATTTTCGACTTTTCCATCACTTTTCCTTAAAAATATTTTTTATCAAACTCAGTTTGTTGTAAATTTTTGAATCTGTCAGGTTGCGCTTCACATCTCGAATCGGTGTGATTTTGAAGCATGGCGAGGTGGTGAGAGTGACGAGATTGAGCTCGCGAAAGACCTCGATTGCAGCAAAAACATCCAAAAATTTGAACTTGCGCGGCTCAAAGATCTTTTCATAGCAGTCAAACACATCCGAAAATATCATACCAGATTTTGAGCAAACAATCGAGTAAATTTTGCCAAAATGTTCGCGAGAAAGATTGAGAGAGGAGTATCGAGAAAGTTTTTCTTTGTTCGAGGCTGGAAGATAGATTTCGGCATTTGAAACCTTTTGAATTTCGCTGATATAGCCCTCTTCGAGCACCGGCGAAAGAAAGACGATCCGAGAAAAGTTTTTTGCCCACTCCACTCCCATCGGCGAGAGGAGCAAGCTGTTGTAGCCAGCGCAAAAGCTGTCGCATATGCCGTAATAGTAAAGCCCCTGATGTGAATAAGTTTTGGCAAAATCGACATATTCATACCCATTGAATGCGACAAAAGCAGTGCCAAAAACTGTTGAAGTTGTGGCAGAAACATATTCTAAAAGGCTAGGTTTTTGATAGAGCGTGTAAGATGCGGGCGTGGTTTTTTCGTATTTGAGCTGCCCGACTTCGATTGGAAAGACGAAGTTGTTGGCGTCTGGTATGATGAAAGACCCGCCGTCAAAATGCGAAACTATGCCTTTTCGCTCGTTTTCTTGAAACTCAAAAATGAAGCTTTTTTGGCGAGAAAAACGCAAGGATTTTGCCATAGGCATATAGTTGAAATAGACCATGGAAAAATCTTCGACCTTGATTTCGGCGTGCTCTGGAAAACGCTTCATCGGCGTGACAGACACCTCCTGCACGGTCAGTTTGAATTTTGGAACAGGATTTGCACAGCCACAAGGCTCCAAAAGTTTGAGCTGCTCCAAAAGCTCTGGCGTGATCTGAGAAACTGTTATCTCGCTGTCATAATATTCGATCGGCATAAACGCCTGCTCGCTAACTTTTTCGAACATGACAGAATTTATGCGTTTTGTAAATTCTGCGTAATCTGATCGTTTTATCGTGACACCTGCCGCCATCGAGTGACCGCCATAAGTCACCAAAATGTCGCTCAAAGATGAAAGCACCGAGTGGATATTGATGTCATCGATGCTCCTGCCCGAACCCTTCAGGATGTCGCCGTCTTGTGAAAACAAAAACACTGGTCGGTGAAATCTTTCAACAAGTCGCGAGCAGACGATGCCAAGCACGCCTTGATCCCATTTTTTTGAGGCTAGCGTGATGACGCGGAGATTTTTCATCTCAATCTTTTCAAGAGCTCTGATCGCCTCGTCGAAAATTTTGTTGCAAAGCTCTTGCCTTTTCAAGTTGTGCGCGTTTATTTTTGCAAGCAGCTGCCTAACTTTGACAGGGTCGCGCTGCAAAATGAGGTTCAACGAGTCTGCCGCGTCGCCCATTCTGCCAGAGGAGTTGAGTTTTGGCGAAATTTTAAAGGAAATGGCAGAGGATGACGGCTTTGAAATTGACACCTTGTTTTCTTTAAACATCGCTTTGAGTCCGATCGGCAGATGTTTTTCAAAAAGTTTCATGCCGTTTGTGACGATCGCTCTGTTTTCGCCGAGCAAAGGCACGATGTCGGCGATCGTTGCTATGGCAGCGATAGGCAAAAGCTCCTCGCAGGCTTTACGCCCAAGCAGAGCCTCACTGATTTTGTAAGCAAGGCCTGCCCCACACAGCTCTTTGAAAGGAAAAGCTTGCCCAGGTTTTTTGGCGTTCAAAACGATGCCCTCTGGCAAAAGCTCTGGCAGCTCGTGGTGGTCGGTTACGATAATTTCCACGCCTTTGGATGCCGCATACTCCACTTCATCATGGCAAGAAATGCCGCAGTCGACAGTTATGATGAGGTTCGGATTGAACCTTTCGATCACCTTGTCGATGGTGGCGTTTGTCAGTCCGTAGCCGTCGACGAATCTGTTTGGAAGATAAAAATCCGCTTTGATGCCTTTTTTTGCAAGCGCTTTGATGAGAATCGCTGTTGCACACACTCCGTCAACATCATAGTCGCCGAAAATCACGACCTTGTCGTTCATTTTTGCTGCGAGCTCAACCCTGTCGCAAAGTTTTTGCATGCCGTCTAGAAGAAAAGGGTCTAAAAATGTGGTTGGAGAGAGAAATTCCGCGATTTTTTCGCGAGTGTTAACTCCGCGCGACAAAATAATCTCCATAACATATGGAGAAATGTGAAATTCCTCACCAAAAACATGAGCCTTGTCGGCGTCTTTATTGAAATATCTCTTAAAAATCATCTTATGGATATATTATAGCAAAGAGAAAGGCTATTTCAAAACAATTTTGGGCATGTTTGCTTTGAAAAGTTTTTCTCTGTTTTGTAGATAAAAAAAAGAGCCAATATTTGGCTCTCTTTTTTTGCAATTAATAAAAAGGAACAAGTTATTGAATCAGGATTTTTTTTGACCTTTCGGTCGACACCAATTGCAGGCAAAGCTGCTTCGATGTCTCGACATAACTCTTTAAAAGGAGGTGATCCAGCGGCACCTTCTGATACCGCTACCTTGTTATGACTTCACCCC